>NZ_RIBZ01000254.1:0-20534 GCF_003721215.1 Streptomyces botrytidirepellens | reverse complement strand
CGCCGCCAAGGACGACGCCGACACCGCCCCCGCCCCCGGCGCACCGCGGCGCTCCGCGCGCCGGGTGTGGGCGGTGGGGCTCGGGGCCGCGCTGCTGTGCGCGGGCGTCGTCAGCTTCTACGCCTCCGCCAGCCCCGACGGGCTGGAGAAGGTCGCCGCCGACAAGGGCATCGACAAGAAGACCGAGGACCACGCCGCCAAGGACTCCCCGCTCGCCGACTACGGCGTCAAGGACATCTCCGACGCCCGGCTCTCCGGCGGCCTCGCCGGGGTGATCGGGGTCGGTGCGACGCTCGCCGTGGGCACCGGGGTCTTCGTCGTCGTGCGGCGGCGCCGGGCCGACACCGACGCCGAGGCGGGCTGACATGGGCGCGGGACACGCCCACACGCTCTACCGGGCGGGCGGTTCGCCGGTTCACACCCTCCCGCCGCAGTGCAAGATCGCCGCCGTCTTCTGCTTCGTGCTCGTCGTCGTCGCGACACCCCGCGAGGCGCTGTGGGCGTTCGGCCTGTACGCCGTGCTGCTGGCCGCGGTGGCGGCGACGGCCCGCATCCCGGCCGGGTTCCTGCTGAAGCGGCTGCTGATCGAGATCCCGTTCGTGGCCTTCGCCGTGCTGATGCCGTTCGTCGCGGAGGGCGCGCGGGTGGAGGTGCTCGGGCTGTCGCTCAGCGAGTCCGGGCTGTGGGGCGCCTGGAACATCCTGGCCAAGGGCACGCTCGGGGTCGCCGCGTCCGTCATCCTGGCGTCGACGACCGAGCTGCGCGCCCTGCTGCTGGGGCTCCAGCGGCTGCGGATGCCGCCGCTGCTGGTGCAGATCGCGTCGTTCATGATCCGCTACGGGGACGTCATCACCGACGAGATGCGCCGGATGCGGATCGCCCGCCGCTCGCGCGGGTTCGAGGCGCGCGGCGTGCGGCAGTGGGGCGTGCTCGCGAAGTCGGCCGGAGCGCTGTTCATCCGGTCGTACGAGCGGGGCGAACGGGTCCATCTGGCGATGCTGAGCCGCGGCTACACGGGCACGATGCCGGTGATCGACGAGGTGACCGCGTCCCGTGCACAGTGGACGTACGCCGCCGCACTCCCGCTGACCGCGCTGGCGGTCTGCCTGACCGGATGGATGCTCACATGACCTCCGCCCCGCCGTCCCTCCAGGTGTCCGGCCTCGCCTACGCCTACCCCGACGGCCACCAGGCGCTGTTCGGCGTCGAGCTGACCGTGGCCCGCGGTGAGCGGGTGGCACTGCTCGGCCCCAACGGGGCGGGCAAGACCACCCTCGTACTGCATCTGAACGGCATCCTGGAGGCGGGCGCCGGGTCGGTCACGGTCGCCGGGCTGCCCGTGGCCAAGCCGAACCTGGCCGAGATCCGCCGCCGGGTGGGCATCGTCTTCCAGGACCCGGACGACCAGCTGTTCATGCCGACCGTGCGCGAGGACGTGGCGTTCGGCCCGGCCGCGGCCGGGATGCGCGGCGCGGAGCTGGCGGAGCGGGTCCACCGGGCCCTGGACCGGGTGGGGATGGCGGAGTTCGCGGACCGGCCGCCGCACCATCTGTCCTTCGGGCAGCGGCGGCGGGTGGCGGTCGCGACCGTGCTGGCCATGGAGCCGGAGATCCTCGTCCTGGACGAGCCCTCCTCCAACCTCGACCCGGCCTCGCGCCGCGAACTGGCCGACATCCTGCGCTCCCTGGACGTCACCGTGCTGATGGTCACCCACGATCTGCCGTACGCGCTGGAGCTGTGCCCGCGGTCCGTGGTGCTCAGCGGGGGAGTGATCGCGGCCGATGGGGGTACGCAGGACTTGTTGTGCGACCAGGAGCTGATGCGGGAGCACCGGCTGGAGCTTCCCTTCGGCTTCGACCCCCGCTCGGTGACGGCCCCGGTCTGAGGTCCCGGCCGGGCGCGTTGCACCATAAGGACGGCAGCACGGTCGGATCGGCAGGGTGGGAGTCGGATCAGTGGTGGACGTCCAGGGCACGGTGGCCGACGGATTCGAACCGGTCCGGGACGCCTTCGCGGAGAACTTCGCGAAGCGCGGTGAGCGCGGCGCGGCCATGGTCCTCTACCGGGACGGCGAGAAGGCCGTCGACCTGTGGGGCGGTACGAAGGACCCCGGTCAGGAGGCCCACGGCGCGCCGTGGGCCCAGGACACCGCGCAGGTCGTCCGCTCCGTCACCAAGGGCGTCGCCTCCGCCGTACCGCTGCTGCTCCACCAGCGCGGCCAGCTCGACCTGGACGGCCGGGTCGGCACGTACTGGCCCGAGTTCAAGGAGAACGGCAAGGAACGGGTGCTGGTGCGGCATCTGCTCGCCCACCGCGCCGGGGTGCCCGCCCTGGACACCCCGCTGACCCCGGCCGAGGCCATCGACGGCATATCCGGGCCGCGGGCCGTCGCCGCCCAGCGCCCTGACTGGGAGCCCGGCACGGCCCACGGCTACCACGCGCAGACCTTCAGCTGGCTGCTGAGCGAGTTGGTGAAGCGGGTCACCGGACGCACCATCGGCCGCTGGATCGCGGAGGAGATCGCCTGGCCGCTCGCCCTGGACCTGTGGCTCGGGCTGCCCGAGGAGCAGCTGGACCGCGTCGGCCGGATCGAGCCGGTGGAGGCACCGGCCGCCTCGCCCGCGGCGCAGGGGCTGCGGCTGCGGCCCAAGCGGTCGGTGGCCGAGGCGTACGCCGACCCGGAGTCGCTGACCCGGCGCGCGTTCGGCGCGATCAGCCCGGTGCCCGACGAGAACGACCCCGCCTATCTCGCAGCCGGGCTGCCCGCCTCCGGCGGGGTCGCCACCGCCGACGCGCTGGCCCGCTTCTACGCGGCGCTGATCGGCCCGCTGCCGTCGGCGCGCACGGCCCGCGCGGGCGGCCGCCTCTTCGCCCCGGCGACGCTGACCCTGGCCCGTACGGAGGAGTCCGCCGGGCCGGACCGGGTGCTGGTGGTCGGGACCCGCTTCGGGCTCGGCTACATGCTGCACGGCCCGGCCTGCCCGCTGCTGGGCCCGGGCTCCTTCGGCCACCCGGGGCGGGGCGGCTCGCTCGCCTTCGCCGACCCCGAGGCGCGGATCGGCTTCGCGTACGTCACCAACGGCATGCAGCGCGGCGTCACGGCGGACCCGCGGGCGCAGGCCCTGGTGCGCGCCGTACGGAAGGCCCTGGCGGCCCAGGAGGCGTAGCGGGGCTGCCGACGAGCCGTAGCGCGCGCTCCCTTCGCGCGCCCCTCTCTGCCTCCGCGCGCTCTCTCGCACACGCACACGCCGGGTCGGCGGGGCCAAGGGTCCCTATCGCGCCGTTCCGGCCCTGCCCACACTGGGGATCCTTCCGGTGGTGAGAGCCGTAGGGGGCGGCTCTCCCGGGGGGAACACGGGGGAACGCGTGGCGCGAACACGGGGGTTACGGGGGGCACGCGCGCGGACGGGGGAGCCACCGGCTCGGCGACACCGGCTCGCGCGGCGGGACATGGAATGGCAGATGCTGCGCATCCTGCTGATCTTCCGGCTGATGCACGGCATCCAGTTCGCGGTGACCGTGCCCGGTATCGCGGGTCATGTCGCCCACCGCACGGGCGGACTGGTGCTGCTGGTGGCGGTGGTGGCCGAATCGCTGTGGTTCACCCTGCACATCGTCCGCAACCACCGGCGGGTGGCGGCGCGCGACGAGGGGGACCGCGAAGCCGACGACCGGGACGACGCCCGGCCGGTCGTGTACGACGGCCTCGCGGCCGGAGTCGAGTTGTGCTCCGCCGTCGCCTCCGTGTGGGCCTGCGTCGTGGTCATGGGCCCCGACCGGGCGCAGGACATGGCCCCGCTGCTGGTGCTCACCACCGAGCAGATCTCCGGCGCGAGCGTCGGCTCGGCGCTCGGCCAGCGGCTGCGCGTCCTCGTCGTGGGCACCGGCGCCGTCGCCGCCTCGTACGCCGCGGTGATCGCCCTGGGCGTTCCGGAGGCGCTGACCCACTCCGATGTGCTGATCGGGCTCACCGGCTACGGGGCGCTGGCCTATCTGATCCGGCGCGGTGCCCTGTATCTGCTGCAACTCGCCGCCGACCTGGGTGATATGAGCCTCCAGCTGCACGAGGTGCAGCAGCGCCGGCTGCTCGCCATCGAACTGCACAACCACATCGGCCACACCCTGGGCGCGTTCCAGCGGGCCGACGCGTCGGACCCCGATCAGCTCGCCTCGCTGCGGAAGTCCGCGATGGTCGCCCTGGAACGGCTCCGCACCTTCATCAGCACCGGCCGGTTCAGCGCGTCGGTGCCGCTGATAGCCATGGTCCACCGGCAGGTCGCGCTGGCGGCCAACGACGCCCTCACGGTGGAGCCGATCGTCACCGAGCGCGTGGTCGGCGCGGCGCCCCGGGTCCGTCCGCACGAGGTGGAGCTGCTGGAAACCGCGCTGCGGGCGCTGCTGATCAACGTGCCGCGCAGCGCCGGGGTGCACGAGGCGCTGCTGCACGTGGACATCGTCACCGAGCAGGGCGAGCCGGGTGAGCCGGGCGAGCAGGGAGAGCCGGGCGAGGCGGTGGAGGTGGTGGAGCTGGTGGTCACCGACGAGGGCGCCGGGTTCCCGCCCGAGGCGCTGGCGGCCGGTGTCACCGCGATGCGCTCCCTGGCCGTCCACCAGCGGCTGCTGGCGGAGCACGGCGGGGCGCTGCGGGTGCTCTCGGTGCCCGGCCTCACCCAAGTGACGCTGACCCTGCCGATCGCCCCCGCACCGGCGGCGGCCGAGCGCCCACCGGGCGCGCGGGAGGGGCGCGTACGCGGCGTACGGAGGCGCGGCGCGCGGTCAACGAGCGGGCGGGCCCGGAGCGGGCAGGAGGAGGCATCGGCATGACGGACGAGCGTGAGCGCGGCACCAAGCAGCCGTTACAGGTGGCGGTGGTCGAGGACCACGAGATGACCCGGCGCGGCCTGGTGGCCTCGCTGGACGCGGACCCGCGGCTGACCGTGGTCTGCGAGGTCGACTCGGTGGAGGGGCTCGACATCAGCGGCGCCGAGTACGACGTGTGCGTGGCCGACCTGATGGGTGTCGGCACCGCCGAGCAGTTCGCCGATCTGGTGCGCCGGTCGGACGTGGTGGTGTGCACCGCCGCCGAGCAGTGGCGCCAGCGCGTCGCCCCCTGGGTGTGCGGGGCGCGGGCGGTCTTCGGCAAGACGGTCGGCGCGGCCGTCCTGGCGAACGCCGTATGGGACGCCCGGCACCATCCGCACTGGCTCAAACCGCATCTGGCGTCCGCCCTGGACACGGCCGTGCGCGAATGCGGGCTCACCATCCCGTCGTATCTCGCGGAACTGCTGGCGCGCACCGCCCGCGGCGGCCGGGTGGCGTGGATCCTGGAGGAACTGGGCGTCGCGGACAAGCGCTACCGGGAGGACCTGGAGCTGTTCCGCATGCAGTGCGCCCGCACCGGACTCGGCCAGCTGACCCTGCTGGACACGCTCTACATGGCCTCGTCGGCCGAGCAGCCGCCCGCCCACCAGCCCGTGGTGTTCTCCAACTGGGCGGCGGGGCTGAGCGAGGGCCAGGTGCGGGCGCTGGAGTGGTACGCGGACGGCTATTCGTACGAGGAGACCGCGGCCCAGCTCGACGTGAAGGTCTCCACCGTCCGCACCCAGATCGAGCGGGCCATGACCGCCTGCGGCATCAGCTCCAAACCCGCCGACATCCGCATGATGTTCGCGATGTACGTCTGCTCCCGGCACACCAAACCCGACCAGCTGCTGCGCCGCCTCACCGCGCTCGGGGCCCATCCGCCGCGCCGGGGCACCGGGGCGTAGGCCCCGTACGTCCGCCGGGTGTCGGTATCTGTCGTACCCGGTGACGACAGCGGCGCCCCGGAATTCCCGCCGTGCCATGGGACGCGCAGCGACACGCGGGGCGAGGAGCATCTGAGGTGCCGGGTCCGGCACCTCAGCCGGGCCCGCTCCACGGGAGGAAACCCATGGCAGAGCCCCTCGTCCCCGACGACAAGCCCGTCGCCAACCCGCTGCTCGACACCGTCGACCTGATGCTCCGGCAGATAGACACCCTCATCGACTGGGGCGACCAGGTCGGGGAGGCCCGGGACGGCCTCGCCGCCCAGCGTGCCCCGCTGCGCCCCGTCCTCGGCTACGCCGACGTGGTCGCCTTCCTGGTCCGCAACCGCCCCCGGGTGCCGGAGGCGGAGGCCGGGGCGGTGCTGCGGCGGCGCCGGGGCCGCGAATACCTCGTCCAGACCTTCTTCCTCGACGGGGACAACGCCCCCGTGCGCGGCACCGACACGCCCGCCCCGGTCTGGGTCTGCCGCACCCGGCAGCTGGACGAGGAACTGGCCGCGGCCTTCGGCGACAAGGACCTCATCGTCTTCGGGAAGGCGGTGCCCTCGTGCTGAGCCTGCTGGCCATGGTCCTCGTCGCGCTCGGCGGGATGGGGGCGGTCGCGGTGGTCTACGTGGTCGTCGTGACCATCGAATATCTCGCCGACTGGTTCC
Organism: Streptomyces botrytidirepellens; assembly: GCF_003721215.1. Lineage (NCBI taxonomy): Bacteria > Bacillati > Actinomycetota > Actinomycetes > Kitasatosporales > Streptomycetaceae > Streptomyces > Streptomyces botrytidirepellens. The sequence continues at coordinate 14,074 of NZ_RIBZ01000254.1, read as the reverse complement.
GGGCCCGCAGCGAGCGGCTCCAGACCGACCCCGATCTGCGCTGCGTCACCGTCTCCGAGTCCATCCGCGACGGCAATGTCGCCTACATCCAGGGGCTGTTCGACACCTCGCGAGAACAGTTCGTCGACAGCCGCCGCATCGAGGGAAAACAGGCTGACGACCGCGTACGCAACGCCCACGCCCACCACCAGGTCGCCGTCTGGGGCTGACCGCCCGCCACCCGCCTCCGGGCCCAGGGGAGAGAGGACCCCAGTGAAGAACAAGGGAGCCACCGCCTTCGCCGTCACCGGCATACCGCACGGCGCCGACGACGTGGAGGCGGGCCTGCTGCGCACCCGCCTGATCGCCGCCGCCAAGGCGTTCAGCGGCCACCACGGACCCCAGCCGCTCACCGTCACCATCACCAACCAGCCGCCCGGCGCCCCCGCCACGGCCCCGCGCGGCGACGAGGCGGGGCCGCGGCGCGAGGCGGACGAACCGTCGGAGGCCGAGCGGGCCGTGCGCTTCACCGCGACCGATCCGCTGCACAGCTTCGACCGTCTCGTCCTGCCCGCCCGCACCCTGGACCAGCTGCTGCGCGCGGTGCACACCGTGGAACAGCGCCGGGTGCTGTACGACGACTGGGGGCTGCGGAGCATCCAGCCGCACCCCAGCTCGGCGGTCAACCTGGAGGGCGCGCCCGGCACCGGCAAGACCCTGGCCGCCCACGCGATCGCGGACCGGCTGGGCCGCCCCGTGATCGCGGCCCGGGCCTCGCAGTTGGAGAGCAAGTTCCACGGGGAGGGCCCGAAGAACCTCGGCGCGCTCTTCCACGCCGCCCGCGAGCAGGGCGCGGTGCTCTTCCTGGACGAGGCGGACGCGCTGATGTCGGCCCGCTTCGAGACCACCAGCCATGGTTCGGAGCACGCGGTGAACGCGATGCGCAGCGAGATGCTGACCGCGCTCGACGGCCACGAGGGGCTGGTCGTGCTCGCCACCAACCTGGTGACCAGCTACGACACCGCGTTCGACAGCCGCGTCTGGCATGTGCGCTTCCCCAGCCCGGACCGGGCGGCCCGCGCCGAGATCTGGCGCCGCCATCTGCCCGAGGCCCTGCCGCTGGACGGCGATGTCTCCCCGGAGCGGCTGGCGGAGGTCGACGACGTCACCGGGCGCGACATCTGCCGCGCGGTGATCGACGCGGCCGCGGAGGTGCTGCGCACCGGGCGGCCCCGGGTGTCCGAGACCGATCTGCTCGCGGCGGTGCACCGCATCAAGGCGACCCGCCCCCGCCGTACGGCCCCCCTCCCGGCCCCGGCCCCGCTCCCGGTACCGGCTCAGGCCCCCGCTGCCCGGCCGGATTGACCCGCGAGGGGCGGCGGCCGAAACCCGGCGACTGCGCGCCTCCCGGGCGGGCAGTGATCCGTTGGGCCCACCACCCGGGCGGCCCTGGTCCGGTACGCGGCGCGAGGGAGCACACGGTGCGCAGATTCGAGGGGTACGCGGTCGTCGTCACCGGCGCGGGACGCGGCATCGGCGAGGCGACCGCGCGCCGCTTCGCCGCCGAGGGCGCCCGCGTTCTCGTCACCGACCTCGACGGCGAACGGGCCGCCCGCGCCGCCGAGTCGATATGCGCAGACGGCGGCGAGGCCGACGCGCTGGCCTGCGACGTCGCCGAGCGGGCCGACGCGGAGGCGGCCGTCGCCCACGCCGTGCACCGCTTCGGCCGGCTCGACGTCCTCGTGAACAACGCCCACTCATGTCGGCCCGATACCCCGCTGTTCGAGGACCAGCCGGACGACGAGTGGCACCAGGACCTCGACGTCACTCTCGGCGGCGCCTTCCGCTGCGCCCGCGCCGCGCTGCCCCACCTGGCCGCCGCCGACGGTCGCGGCGCGATCGTCAACGTCGGCTCCGTCAACGGTCTCCAGGACTTCGGCAACCACGCCTACAGCGCCGCCAAGGCGGGCCTGGGAAGCCTCACCCGCACCCTCGCCGGGCACGCCGCCGCCCGCGGCGTCCGTGTCAAGCTCGTCGCCCCCGGCACCATCCGCACCCCCGGCTGGGACGGCCGGGAGGAGGCGCTGCGCCGCGCCGCCGACATCTACCCGCTCGGCCGGGTCGGCGAACCGTCCGACATCGCCGCCGCCATCACCTTCCTGGCCTCCCCCGACGCCGCCTGGATCACCGGTGTCACCCTCCCGGTGGATGGCGGCATCACGATGACGGACGTGACCCTGCGCAGGGCCATCGGGAACGTGTGACGGGCCGGGGGATCAAAAGGCGGGCTCAGCCCGGGTGCCACATCAGGCCGATGCCCGCCACCATCAGGCCCGCCGCGGCGATGCGCGGGGCGCCGAAGCGTTCCTTGAAGAAGACGGTGCCGATGGCCGCGCCCACGATGATGCTGGACTCCCGGAGGGCGGCCACCGGGGCGAGGGCGGCGCGGGTCTGCGCCCACAGGACGAGGCCGTACGCACAGACCGAGAGGAACCCGCCGAGCAGACCGCGCGCGGCGACCGGGCGGAGCTGGGCGGCCAGGGCGCGGCGGCGGGTGGCGAGGGCGTAGGCGGGGATGGCGAACCCCTCCAGGATCATCAGCCAGGCGATGTACCCGAGCGGGGTGCCGGAGGCGCGTACGCCGAGGCCGTCCACCACGGTGTACGCGGCGATGGACAGCCCGGTGGCCACGGCGGCGGCCAGGGCGAGCCCGTGCGGGCCGCCGTTCCCCGCCGCATGCGCACCGTCCCCCGTACGGGCGCCCCGCGCGCCCCACAGCGCCACGCCCAGCAGCCCCGCCGAGGCCACCGCGATGCCCGCAGCCTGTCGGCCGTCCGGGTTCTCGGCGGCGAAGACCGCGGCGAGCACGGTCACCACGAGCGGCGCGGTGCCCCGGGCGATCGGGTACATCTGGCCGAAGTCGCCCAGGTGGAAGGAGCGCATGAGCAGGACGTAGTACACGAGGTGGATGGCCGCGGAGGCGATCAGATACGGCCAGGCGCCCGCCGCGGGCAGCGGGCTGAAGGCGGCCAGCACCACCCCGCACAGCGCCCCGCCGCCGCTCACCAGGGTGAAGGAGAGCAGCTGGTCGCGGATGTTGTGGGCGATCGCGTTCCAGCTTGCGTGGGTGATGGCGGCGAGGAGTACCGCGGCCGCGACGAGCGGGGTCACGCGGCGGTGTCGCGTACGTCGGCCACGGTCCCCTCGGCGTGCGCGATCAGCGTCTTGGGGTCGAGCGCGAAGACGGCGTGCGGGGTGCCCGCCGCCGCCCAGACGACTCCGTGGTCCAGCAGCCGGCGGTCGGCCAGGACGCGGGTGCGGGTGCGGTGCCCGAAGGGCGGTACGCCGCCGATGGCGTAGCCCGTCGTCTCCCGGACGAGCGCGGCGCTCGCCCGCCGCACCGCGTCGGCGCCCAGCTCGTGGCGCACCAGCTCGACATCGACCCGTGACGCGCCGTCCACCAGGACCACCACCGGCTGTCCGTCCGCCTCGAAGACGAGGGACTTGACGATCTGGCTCAGCTCGCAGCCGACCGCTTCGGCCGCCTCGACGGCGGTGCGGGTGGCATCGGGGAAGCGGCGGATCTCCACGTCCAGACCGAGGCCGCGCAGAGCGTCGGCGAAGCGGGGGTGGGCGGCGGTGCCGGAGGCGGCGGTGTCAGGGGTGTCGGAGGCCATGGCGCCGACGCTATCGACGGGCGCCGGGACCGCGCGAGGACATTTCGCTGGGCGCCGGAATGCGGAAACGCGCACCGGCGTTCAAGACCGGCTCGATCCAGCCGCGTCCTCAGCCGAGCCGCGCCGGGCGGTAGCCGGTCTCGGCCCGGATGTGCCGGGCGCGGGAGGCGTGCCGTCCGGCCCGTTCCGGGTCGCCCAGCGCGCGGCACAGGGCGGCCAGCGCGTGGTGGGCCCGGCACTCCACCAGCCGCAGCCCCTGGCCGCGGGCGATGGCCAGGGCCCGTTCCGCGTGACCGGCGGCCGCCTCGTACGCGCGCGAGCCGTCCCGGAGCCGGGCCAGCCCCACGTGCGCCTCGGCCTCCTGGCGCCGCAGCCCCCGGGAGGCGGCGGCGTCCAGGGCCTCGGTCAGCCGGGCCCCGGCGCGGTCGGACCTGCCGTCCGCGCGGTGCAGTTCGCCGAGCGTGGTGAGCGCGTCGGCCTCGTCCTTGGGGGTGCTGGTCTCGACCGCGATCTCCAGGGCCCGTTCGGCGTGCGCGAAGGCGGCGTCGGGCCGCCCCGCGTCGCCGTGCACCTGTGCCAGCAGGTCGTGCGCGCTGGCCTCGTTGTGGCGCTGACTCAGCTCCCGGCACAGCCGCGCCGCGGCCCGGCCGTCCGCCAGTGCCCGGTCCGGATCGCCGAGCAGCCGGTGCGCCTGACCGCGGTTGATCATCGCGGTGACCGTGCCGGACGAGGTCTCCTGGCGCCCGTAGATCCCGATGGCCTCGGTCGCCCGGTCCACCGCGCGCCGCAGCTCGCCGAGCTGGACGTCGACGGCGGAGCTGTTGCTGAGCGCGGGGCCGAGCAGCCCGGGCCGGTCGAGCGTACGGAACATCCGGATGCCCCGGTCCTGCCACTCGGCCGCACGCCGCATGTCCCCCATGTCGTCGTACAGGGTGCCCAGGTTGCACAGCATCGCGGCCTCGCCCTCCGCGAACCCCGCCTTCCGGTACCCCTCCAGCGCCGACCGGTGGTAGCCCAGCGACGCCTCCACCTCGCCGGTGTGCCGGTACAGGGTCCCCAGGCTGTGCAGCATGGCCGCCTCGCCCAGCGGGTCGCCGCCCTGCCGCGCCGCGCGCAGCCCGGCCTGCGCCGCGTCCTCCCACGCGGACAGATGGCGCCGCTGGTAGAAGTACGTGCGCAGCTCGTCCGCGAGCTGCCAGGCGGTGCGGTACGGACCGGCCTCGGCGGCGCGGACGACGGCGGCGACCAGATTGGCGCGCTCGTCCTCCAGCCACGCCAGCGCCTCGTCCCGCCCGGCGAACGCGCTGTCCCCGGCGCGGTCCCGCTCCAGCCGGACCTGCGGGGTGTACCCGTACGCGGTGGCCGCGTCGGCGCGGCGCAAGTACCAGGCGAGCAGCCGCTCCAGGGCCGCGGCGCGCTCGGCGACGCCGCACTCGGCGCGGGCCCGCTCGGCGGCGTACTCGCGCAGCAGGTCGTGCGGCCGGTAGCGGCCCGGACGCGGCGACTCGACGAGATGCGCGGCATCCAGCGCGCGCAGCAGCCCGGCGGCCTTCCGCTCGCCGGTGTCCAGCAGGGCGGCCGCGGCGGGCACGGTGATCTCCGGCCCCGGGGCCACTCCCAGCAGCCGGAAGAGCCGGAGCGGCCCGGGGGCGAGGGCGCGGTACGACAGCGTGAAGGCGCGCCGGACGGCGGACGCCGGGTCGCCGTCGAGCTCCAGCGCCGCCAGCCGGTCGCCGTTGCCCAGCTCGTCGGCCAGATCGGCGACCGGGCGCCCGGGGTCGCAGACCAGCTGCGCCGCGGCGACCCGCAGCGCCAGCGGCAGCGCCCCGCACAGCCGCACGAGCCGGTCGGTGGCCTCCGGTTCGGCCGCCACCCGGTCCTCGCCCACGGCGGCCGCCAGCACCGCGCGCGCGGCCTCGGGGGTGAGCGAACCGAGGACGAGCGGCTGGGCCCCGTCGCGGGCGACCAGACCGCTCAGCCGCTGACGGCTGGTCACCAGCACCTGGCAGGCGGGGGCGCCGGGCAGCAGCGGACGCACCTGGTCCGCCGAGGCGGCGTTGTCCAGCACGACCAGCATGCGCCGCCCGGCCAGCAACGAGCGGTACAGATGCACCTGCTCGTCCCCGTCGGCCGGAATCCGTTCCCGGGCCACCCCCAGCCCGTGCAGCAACTGCCCGATGGCCTCGGCGGGGCGCAGCGGCTCGCTGTCGTGGTCGAAGCCGCGCAGATCCACATAGAGCTGGCCGTCGGGGAAGCGGCGCCGGACCCGGTGCCCCCAATGCACGGCGAGGGCGGTCTTGCCGACCCCGGCCGTGCCGCAGACAGCGGCGATGGCCACGGCCCCGGCCGGGTCCTCGGCGGCCTCCGTTGCGGGGCCCGGGTCGGGCGGCAGCAGGGCGTCCAGCCGGGCGATTTCCTCGGCCCGTCCGCGGAACCCGCCCACCACATGTGGCAGTCCGGCGGGCACCCGCGGCAGCGCGGAGTCGGCGGGCGGTCCGGAATCGCCCGCCCCGACCGGCGCTTCGGAGACGGAAACCGCGTCCGCGCCGCACTCCTCCGGCACGGCCAGCGACGGGTCCTCGCTCAGGATGCGCTGGTGCACCCCGCGCAGCTCGGGCCCGGGGTCGACGCCGAGGTCGTCGGCGAGCCGATGGCGCGTGGCCTCGTACAACTCCAGTGCCTCCGCCTGCCGTTCGCCGCGGTACAGCGCCGTCATCAGCTGCCGTACCGCCCGCTCGTCCAGCGGGTGTGCCGCCGCCTGGGCGCGCAGCTCCGGCAGCAGTTCACGGTGGTGGCCGAGGCGCAGCGAGGCGTCGTACAACTCCAGCCGTGCAGCGAGCCGTTCGTCCGCGAGGCGGGCCCGGGTCGCCTCCGCCCAGGCTCCGGTCAGCCCGCTGAGGGCGTCTCCGCGCCACAGGTCCAGCGCCTGCCGTAACAGGGCGACGCGGTCGTCACCGTCGCGGGCGGCGGCCGTGAGGCGGTGGAAGCGGTGCAGGTCCACCCGCTCGGGGTCGGCCTCCAGGAGGTAGCCGCCGGAGCCACGCGTCAACCGGACACCGGGGACGCCGCAGTCGGCCAGGGCGGTGCGCAGGCGCCCGATGTACCCGTAGAGGATGTTGCGGACCGAGCCCGGTGGATCCTCGCCCCACACCCGGTCGATCAGCCGCTCCGCCGGTACGGCGCGGCCCAGTTCGCACAGGAGCACCGCCGCGACGGTGCGCTGCTTGGGATGGCCCAGTCCGACGGGCCGGCCCTCGGCCGACGCCTCCACCGGGCCCAGCAACCGGAACTCCACCTCGACCCCCTGTCACGTCCCTGCCGGCCAGGGTGAACCTCCCCGGTAAATGACCGGTCAACGTTTCTTCAACCTCCCTTCCACACCCGGGCGGGAGAGTCGTTTGTGCCGCCACGGGGAGCACGACCGGCGGCACCGACAACACAACGATCAAGGGAGCGAGACCCATGCGTGTACGTGGACGCCTGACGGGGGCCGGTCTTGGTATTGCCGCGGTGGCGATGGTGGGACTGAGCGCGACCGCGGCCAGTGCCCAGCCCGCCGACTCCATCGGCACCAAGGCGGAGGCGGCGAACGTCCCGGTTCATGTGACGAGTGACGCCTACATCCGGTCGGTGCCCGCCACCACCGGCGCCGTCTGGGGCAATGTCCAGTTCGGTGACGACCAGGAAGCCATCTGCTTCACCGAGGGCGGCGACGCCAGCCTGGGCGGCCGGACCAGCAATGTCTGGGTCCAGCTCGACCAGTGGGGTCCGTCCAACGGCTACGTGACCGAGCTGGCCCTCCAGAACGGCCACGCCGGAATGCCGCACTGCTGACCGGAAGACCGGAAGACCGGCAGAGGACCGGCTGACCGGCAGACAGGCCGACGACCGGCTGAACAGACAAGAGCCGGGCGGACGCGGAATCACCGCGCCCGCCCGGCTCCTCAGCGGTAGGCCGGGGCCTCAGCCGCCCGCGCGCAGCAGCGCGGCCACGATCGGGCCCGCCGTGTCGCCGCCGTGGCCGCCCTCGGGGACCACACCGGCCGCGGCGAGGTCACCGTTGTAGGCGGTGAACCAGCCGTTCGGCTTCTCCTGGTTGTCGACCTCGGCCGAACCGGTCTTGGCGCCGAAGTCACCGCTCATCCCGGACATCGCCTCGGCGGCGGTGCCGGAGGTGGCGGTCAGGTGCATCAGCTTGCGCAGCTGGTCCTTGGTGCTCGACTTCATCGTCTTGCTCGCCTTGGCCAGCGTCCGGTTGTCCACGGACGGCGCGACCAGGTACGGCTGGCGGAAGGTGCCGGTGGAGGCCGTGGCCGACACCGACGCCATGTTGAGCGGGTTCATCCGCACCCCGCCCTGGCCGATCAGCGAGGCGGCCTTGGAGGCCGCGGACTGCGTCGGCACCGCGCCGTCGAAGGTGGGCACGCCGGTCTGCCAGTTGAGGCCGATGCCGAAGACGTCACGGGCCTCCTTGGTCAGGTCGTCGTCCTTCAGCTTCCCCGCCTGGCTGATGAAGGCGGTGTTGCAGGAACGGGCGAAGCTCTGCTCGAACGTCCCGTTCTTGATCTCGAACTTCTTGTCGTTCTGGAACTTCCAGCCGCCGTAAGAGAAGTACTTCGGGCACGGATGCGCCTTGCCGTACGCGGCCAGACCCTTGTCGATCAGCGTCGCCGAGGTGATGACCTTCATGGTCGAGCCCGGCGCGTACGAGCCCTGGAGCGCCGGGTTGAAGCCGCTCGCGGGGGAGTTGGCCACCGCGAGGATCTCACCGGTGCTCGGCTTGACGGCCACGACCGACGCCTTGCTCTTCTTGCTCACCTGCTGTTCGGCGGTGCTCTGGAGCTTGCCGTCGATCGTCGTCTTCAGCGTGCCCGGGGTGCCCTTGGAGAGCACCTTCAGCGTCTCGTCGGGGGACTTGGAGCCCTTGCCGCGGGAGATGAAGGTCTCCACGCCCGCCTTGCCGCCGGCCTTCTTCCCGTACCGCTCGCGCAGCGCGGACAGCACGCCCTTGAGGCTCGGGTGGTCGGTGGCGGTCAGCTCCGTGCCGTCCCGGTCGACGGCCTTGATCGGCGGGGCCTCGGACTCGCCGGTCTCCAGGGTGTCGCCCTTGCCCAGCTTGGGGTGGACGACCGAGGGCTGCCAGTCGACGACCGGCTTGCCCGTCTTGGTGTCGCGGGTCACGTCCAGCGAGGATTCATACGTCCAGGGGACGCTCTCACCGCTGTACGCGATCCGGGCGTTGACCGCGAACGGCACCTTGTCGCCGCTGGCCTGCCCCGGATTCAGCTGCACCTTGTCGATATGGGCTTTCTTGCGGTAGCCGCTCAGCGCCGCGGTGGCCGCGTCGCTGTCGTCCGTCAGGGCGGCGGCCTTCGCCGTCTCACCCGCCGACCATGCCGCCAGGAACGAGCGGGCGGTGGTCTTGACCTCGGCCGCGCTGGGCGGGCCGGTCTTCACCTTCTTCACGGCGTTCTTCTCGTCGCCCGACGCGTTCGCGCCGTCCTTGGAACCCGACGAGTCATCCTGGCCGCTGCCGCAGCCGGCAACACTGACGACCATGGCGGCGAACACCGCACTGACGATCGCGGCTCTCGCGCCACTCCGCATGCAGAACCCCCACTGTGTTCTTCGAGTCCCCCCACCGGTGCGGTGGGGGCCGCGGTCCGAGGCACTCTACCGGCATCCCGTGAACCCGCCGCGCCCCCTCCGGAACCGCTTCCTCCGGGGGGCTGGCCCGGATTCAGATCCAGGTGTCGAGCCACATGCGGGCCCGCCAGGCGTCCATCGGCATCGTCTGGCCCGTGTACAGCGGGAAGAAGTAGATGAAGTTCCAGATGATGAGCAGGACGAGCGCGCCCGCGCCGACCGCGCCCACCACCCGCCGGGTGTCGCTGGCCCCCGGCGGACCCAGCAGCGCGCCGATCATCATGGCCACCGCCAGACACAGGAACGGCACGAACACGACGGCGTAGAAGGAGAAGATCGTGCGGTCCTGGTAGAGGAACCACGGCAGATACCCGGCCGCGATCCCGGCCAGGATCGCGCCCGCCCGCCAGTCGCGCCGCAGCGCCCACCGGAACAGCAGGTAGAGCACCGCGAAGCAGGCCGCCCACCACAGCAGCGGGGTGCCCAGCGCCAGCACCTCGCGGGCGCACTTCTCGGCGGCGTCCTTGGGACAGCCCTCCTGACCGGCCCGCGGCGACTCGTAGAAGTACGAGACCGGCCGTGACTGGACCAGCCAGCTCCACGGGTTGGACTGGTAGACGTGCGGCGAGTCCAGGCCCACATGGAACTTGTAGACCTCGGTCTCGTAGTGCCACAGGCTGCGCAGCGGGTTGAGCAGCCAGTCGAAGGCGCCGCCGGTGCCGTAGCCGCCGCCGTCCGGCCGGTCCGACTCGGCCCAGTGGCGGAAGTAGCCGCTGTGCTGCCAGCCGCGGGTCCGGCTGAAGGTGCCGCTCGCGCCGAACCAGCCCGACCAGGAGGCGATGTAGGTGACGATCGCCACAGGCACCGTCGACAGGAACGCCCACGGCAGATCGCGCCGCAGCACCGTCCGGTAGGGGCGCAGGGCGCCCGCGGTGCGGCGCGCGCCGACGTCCCACAGGACGGTCATGAGGCCGAACAGCGCCAGCACGTACAGCCCGTTCCACTTGGTGCCGACGGCCAGGCCCAGCAGCACTCCGGCCGCGATCCGCCACGGCCGCGCGCCCAGCTTCAGGCTCCCGGCGACCTCCGCGTCGGGCCGCGCCGGGCCGTCGTCGCTCGCCGGGAGTGCCGGGGGTGCCGCCGGAAGCGCCGCCGCGAGCCGGGCCCGGGCCTTGTCCCGGTCGATGAGCAGACAGCCGAAGGCGGCCAGCACGAAGAACATCAGCACCAGGTCGAGCAGCGCTGTGCGGCTCATCACAAAGTGCAGCCCGTCCACCGCCATCAGCGCGCCCGCCAGGCAGCCGAGGAACGTCGAACGGAAGAGCCGCCGCCCGATCCGGCACAGCATCAGCACCGACAGGGTGCCGAGCACGGCGACCATGAACCGCCAGCCGAAGGGGTGCAGCCCGAAGAACTGCTCGCCCAGCCCGATGACCCACTTGCCGACCGGCGGATGGACCACATAGGACGCGGCGTCGCTCAGCGGGATGTGCTGCGGCGTGTCGAGGATCCTGTCGTTGGCGGTCTTGGGCCAGGTGCCCTCGTAGCCGAACCGCCAGACCGACCAGGCGTCCTTGGCGTAATACGTCTCGTCGAATATGACCTTGTCCGGGCTGCCGAGGCGCCAGAAGCGGGTCAGCCCGGCGACGAGCGCGACGAGCAGCGGCCCGCCCCAGCCGCTCCAGCGGGCGATTCTGGCCGCCACCGCGGGGGTCGCCCCGAGCGTCTCCCACAGCCGGGTGCCCGGCTCCTGGTACGGCGGGACCAGCCGTTCGCGTACGCCGGGCCGGGGATGGCCCGCGTATCCGAAACGGCGCAGCCGACGCTGCCAGGCCGGCGGGTGCTGGCCGGCGGCTCGGCCCGGCTGGGCGTGGGTCGCGGTGTCACTGCTCACCGGGCCATCGTAGGGAAGCGGCCTGTGAGTGTGGCGTGGATCAGGTGGTGTCTCGCGGAAGCGGCGGCCGACGCCGCGGAAACGGCGGCCGACGCGGCGGGTGCGGCGGGCTGCGAGGATGGCCCGGTGACTGGAACGCTCGTACTCGCAGGGACCCCCATCGGCGACACCGCGGACGCGCCGCCGCGGCTGGCCGCCGAGCTGGCGGCGGCCGATGTGATCGCCGCCGAGGACACCCGGCGGCTGCGCCGGCTCACCCAGGCGCTGGACGTCCAGCCGGGCGGCCGGGTGGTGTCCTACTTCGAGGGCAACGAGTCGGCGCGTACCCCCGAGCTGGTCGAGGCGCTGGCGGCGGGCTCCCGGGTGCTGCTGGTCACCGACGCGGGCATGCCCTCGGTCTCCGACCCCGGCTACCGGCTGGTCGCCGCCGCCGTCGAGCGCGGCATCGCGGTCACCGCGGTGCCCGGCCCGTCCGCCGTGCTCACCGCGCTGGCCGTCTCCGGGCTGCCGGTGGACCGCTTCTGCTTCGAGGGCTTCCCGCCGCGCAAGGCGGGGGAGCGGCTGGGGCGGCTGCGGGAGGCCGCCGAGGAGCGGCGCACCCTGGTCTACTTCGAGGCCCCGCACCGGCTGGCCGACACCCTGGCCGCCATGGCGGAGGTGTTCGGCGCGGACCGGCGGGCCGCGGTGTGCCGGGAGCTGACCAAGACGTACGAGGAGGTCCGGCGCGGCCCGCTGGAGGAGCTGGCGGCCTGGGCCGCCGAGGGCGTACGGGGCGAGATCACCATCGTCGTCGAGGGCGCCCCCGCACCGGGCCCCGACGAGGCCGGTCCCGCCGAGCTGGCCCGCCGGGTCGCGGTGCGCGAGGAGGCCGGGGAGCGCCGCAAGGAGGCCATCGCGGCGGTCGCGCAGGCCGCCGGGGTACCCAAAAGGGTGGTGTTCGATGCGGTGGTGGCGGCAAAGAACGCGACGGCGGACGCGCCACGCGAAGGTAAAGCCCACCACTGAAAGGCAAAGGGCAGACCTGCCGATCGGGCGGTTTCGATAGTGCACAGCTAAATCTCCCCCAAAGAGAGGGAAGAGCTGCTGCGATCCCGCCGGGAAAGGCGTCCACTGGTGGAGAAGCGCGGGGACGTAACCCATCCCGGAAGACTTGTCCTGCGGACAAGAGGAGCTGCCATGAGCGATATAGCGGGAGCCTCGAACGGCGTTCACCCGATATCCCGGCCCACCGTCGGCCCCGAGGGCGACGAGGTGGCCCACGAGGCGTACGCCTTCGCCTGCATGAAGTGCGGGCACGGCTGGGAACGGTCGTACGACATCGAGCACCACGTGGACGGCGAGGGCCACCCCTTCGTCGTGTACTTCACCGACGGAACGCGCGTCCCGTCCCCGCTGACGAGCCCCGACTGCGTCAACTGCGGTGCGCATCTGGTGCGCATCATGCGGGCGGGCCAGGTCTCGTCGGTCCTGGAGAGCGCCCGGCGGACCCCGCCGCGCGGTGCGCCGAAGGCGGGACCGGACGGTGCGGGGCCGGACGGCGAGGCGGACACCGGAGGCACCACGCGGCGCCGTGGACACCACTGGCACCTGTCGAATCTCCTGCACCCCTTTTCGCATCGCAAATGAGCTGGGTCAGGGTCAGCTGAGCGGCCGGGCGTGATGCGAAGGGTGTGATTCACCCGACATTCACCGGCATTCGTAGAATCACGCTCATGGCGCAATCAGCATCGACCCACGGCGGCAGCGGCGGAACCGGAAGCGGGAAGAACAACGGCGGACAAAACGTCCGGCAAAAGGAAAAGGACGCTCCGCCCCCGCTCCCGGACCCCCTGCGGGTGCCGGTCGCCGACTCCCACACCCACCTGGACATGCAGACGGGGACCGTCGAGGACGCGCTCGCCAAGGCGGCCTCGGTCGGCGTGACGACCGTCGTCCAGGTGGGATGCGACCTCGCCGGGTCGCGGTGGGCGGCCGAGACCGCGGCCGCCCACGACGGCGTCTGGGCCACCGTCGCCCTCCACCCCAACGAGGCGCCCCGCATCGTCCTCGGCGACCCTGATGGCTGGTCCCGGCAGGGCGCCCGGGAGCCCGGCGGCGACCAGGCCCTCGACGCGGCCCTCGCCGAGATCGACACCCTCGCCGCCCTGCCCCAGGTGCGCGGCGTCGGCGAAACCGGCCTCGACTACTTCCGCACCGGCCCCGACGGCATGGCCGCCCAGGAACGCTCGTTCCGCCGCCACATCGACATCGCCAAGCGGCACGGCAAGGCCCTGGTCATCCACGACCGGGAAGCCCACGACGACGTCCTGCGGGTGCTCGCCGAGGAAGGCGCCCCCGACACCGTCGTCTTCCACTGCTACTCCGGCGACGCCGCCATGGCCAAGGTGTGCGCGGAGCACGGCTACTACATGTCCTTCGCGGGGAACGTCACCTTCAAGAACGCCCAGCCGCTGCGCGACGCGCTCGCCGTCGCCCCCCTCGACCTCCTCCTCGTGGAGACCGACGCGCCGTTCCTCACCCCCGCGCCCTACCGCGGACGGCCTAACGCTCCGTATCTGATTCCGTGCACCCTGCGGGCCATGGCCGACGTCAAGGGCGTCCCCGAAGACACCCTGGCGACCGCCGTGGCGGCCAACACCGCGCGCGTCTTCGGCTATTCGGCGCCCCACGGCCCCCAAGACGGTTGACAACGCAGGGTAATTAATCGGCTTTGGAGAGTCACCGGACACTCCGCTACAGTCCGCGGCGTCCCGCCCCGACCCGTGGACCCGTGGAGTGTCGTCGTGAGCCGTACGCAGGGCAGCCACCGCGTCCCGGGCGGCCGTGCCGCCGCCCGCCGAGCCGCCCGGCGCGGACGCGCCCCGGCCCGCACCGACCC
>NZ_RIBZ01000258.1:0-36734 GCF_003721215.1 Streptomyces botrytidirepellens | reverse complement strand
AGCCCGACCGCTTCCACGCAGTCCTCACCCTGGCCAGCACACTCATCTGGCTCACACCATGATCGACAAGACGTCCCCTAGGCGCTCAATCGTTCCTGCCCGTCGGTCAGTTCCAGGCCCATGTGCTGGGCCAGGCCGATGGCGAGAGCCGCCACCGTCGGGTGCTGCCAGACGAAGTTCGCGGCGAGCTTGATGTTCAGGCCGGTTTCCAGGCGTACCCGCAGCTCCATGGCGAGCAGCGAGTCGAAGCCGAGGGACTTCAGCGGGGTCTGCGGGTCGAGGGTGGTGCTGCTCAGCCGCAGGACGACCCGGATGTGGTCGGTCAGATACGCCTCCAGGGCGGCGCGGCGGGCGAGACCGGCCGGGATGGCGGTCAGCCGGGCCCGGATGTCGTCGGTGTTCTCCTGGGCGTCGGCCGGGTGGTCCTCGCCGGGGAGGAGCAGGCCGAACAGGGACGAGTGGTGCCCGGCGGCCGGGATCCAGCTGGTGGGCTCGCCGGGGATGACCCCGGTGTGCACCCGCCCGTACGCCAGCAGGGTGCCGAGCGCGCGCAAGCCCTGGTCGGTGGGAATGGTCTGGTACCCGCGGTCGGCGAAGCCGGTGGCGACGCCGGTCTCGCCCCACGGGCCCCAGTTGACGGCCAGGGTGCGCAGGCCCTGGGCGGAGCGCCAGGCGGCGAAGCCGTCCAGCCAGGCGTTCGCGGCGGCGTAGGCGCCCTGCCCGGGGTTGCCGAGCAGCGAGGCCATGGAGGAGAACACCGCGAACCAGTCGAGCCGCGTCCCGGCGGTGGCCCGGTGCAGCCGCCACGCCCCGGTGACCTTCGGTGTCCACACCCGGCGCAGCTGGTCGTCGTGGATGTTGGTGACCGCCGCGTCGTCGAGGACCATGGCGCAGTGGACGACGCCGTCGAGCCGTGCCCCGTCCGCGGTGGCGGCGGCCACCAGCCGGTCGGCGGTGCCGGGGCGGCCGATGTCGCCGAGGATGACGGTGACCCGGGTGCCGGTGGCCGACAGTTCGGCGAGCGTCTGCGCGTCGGCGGCGAGGGGCGCGGTACGGCCGTTGAGCACGAGGTGGCCCGCGCCCTGGCTTGCCAGCCAGCGGGCGGTGGCCAGGCCGAGCCCGCGCAGGCCGCCGGTGATCAGATAGGTGCCGCCCCGGCGCACCGGGAGGGGCCCGTGGGGCAGGACGGCGCTGATCTCGCCCTGCTGCGGGAGGGTCAGCACCAGTTTGCCGAGGTGGCGTGCGCCCGCCATCTGCCGGAACGCCTCGGTGACATCGGCCAGCGGATAGGTGGTGCAGCGCAGGGGCTTGAGGCGCCCTGCGGCGAACTCGTCGAGCACCTCGCGCAGCATGGCGGCGAACACCGCGGGGCGGGAGGTCTGGAGTTCCACGAGGTCGACCGTGCTGAAGGTGATGTTGTGGCGCAGGGGTGAGAGTCCGAGCGGGGCGTCGGAGAGGATGTCGCGGACGCCGAGTTCGATGAAGCGGCCGAAGGGGCGCAGCGACTCGAGACCGGCCCGGATGGCCGCGCCGGACAGCGAGTTGAGGACGACGTCGACGCCCTCGCCGCCGGTGGCCTCCATGACCTCGTCGCGGAAGTCGAGCGAGCGGGAGTCCATGACACGGGTGAGGCCCATGGAGTGCAGATAGCGTCGCTTGTCCTCGCTGCCCGCGGTGGCCAGCACCTCGGCTCCCAGCAGCCGGGCGACGGCGATGGCGGCCAGTCCGGTGCCGCCGGTGGCCGAGTGGATGAGCACCCGCTCGCCCGCCGTGACGCGGGCGATGTGGCGCAGCGCGTACCAGGCGGTGATGAAGGCGAGGGGCAGTCCGGCGGCGGTGGCCGGGTCGAGGCCGTCCGGGATGGGGCCCGTGCAGTCGGCGGGTACGACGGTGAAGGAGCCGAAGGCGCCACCGCGCGCATCGGCCGCGACGACCCGGTCGCCGACGCGGACGTGGTCGACGCCGGGGCCGACGGCGGTCACCTCACCCGCGCATTCGAAGCCGAGCCGGTAGCGGACGTCCCTGTCGCCGGGGAGCAGACCCATGGCGGTGAGGACGTCGCGGAAGTTCATGCCCGCGGCCAGGACGCGCAGTTCGGCCTCGCCGGGGCCGGGCGGGCGGCGCCCGGCGGTGGCGAGTTCCAGGGTGCCGAGGTCGCCGAGGCGGCCGGCCCGCAGCCGGAAGCCGTCGGTGCCGCAGCGCACGGTGCGGGCGGCGGCCGTGGTGCGTTCGGTGTCGGTCAGGGGTGCGTAGGCGAGCCGGGCGGTGTGGCGTGTTCCGTCGCGGAGGGCGATCTCGTCCTCGGCGGCGTCGGCGAGGAGTTCGGGGACGAGGTCGAGCGGTGCGGCCGGGTCGGTGTCGACCAGGGTGGCGCGTAGTTCGGGGTGTTCGTACGCGAGGACCCGCACCAGTCCGCGCAGTGCGCTCTGCGCCGGGTCGGGCACGTCCTCGGGTGTCACGGCCCGGGCGCCCCGGGTGACGGCGTACAGGCGCGGCGGGTCGGTGGGCCCGGCCGGGACCGCGGCGAGGGCCTGGGCGGTGGCGAGCAGCCGCCGGGTGCGGCGCAGGGCGTCGTCGCCGCTGTCGTCGCCGTCGTCGTCGGCCTGCGTGGCCTCGGGACCGGTACGTGGCGACGAGGTGCCGCACAGCAGGACGACGCCTCGCGGCAGGGCGCCGGGGCCGGTGAGCCGGGCGGTGAGGTCATCGCGGAGGGCGTCGAGCGGGGTGTCGTCCAGGGGCGGGTCCCAGAGCCGGGTGGTGGCTCCGGCGGCGCGCAGCGCACCGGCGGCGGCGTGCGCGGTGCCGTCGCCCTCGCCGACGATGAGCCAGTGGCCGGGCGGGCGTGCGTCGTCCGGGGCGGGCAGCTCGGCGCGTTTCCAGCCGACCTCCAGGAACCACTGGTCGACCTCGGTGGTCTGCTGGGCGGCGCGGCGGGCGATCCGCAGGCCGTCGATGGCGAGGATGGGGCGGCCCTCCCCGTCGAGCAGCCGGATATGGCCGACGAGGGTCCCGGCGGTGGACTCGGCCGTCAGCCGGGCGTGGCAGTAGACGGCGGTGGCGGGGTCGCCGAGGACGCGGGCGGTCTGGATCCCGACGGGCAGCACGAGCCCCTGGTCGCCGTCCTTCAGCAGCCCGACGACCAGGAGCTGGGCGCACAGGTCGACCAGGACGGGGTGGATGCGCAAGGCGTGTCCGGGGGTGCGGGCGGCGTCGGGGATCCGTACCCGGGCCCAGAAGCTGTTGCCGTGGCGGGAGGTGTGCACCTCGGTGATGCCGTTGAACGCCGGGCCGTGTTCGATGCCCCGGGCCCGCAGGTTGGCGTACAGGGCGGCCGGGCCGACGGGGGCGGGGTGGCGCAGGGCCAGGGTGCGTACCGAGGCGGGGCGGGGCCGGGCGGGTGCGGCGAGGCGGCGCAGCACGGCACCGGCCTGCCGGATCCAGGTGCCCTCGTCGTCGCGTCCGAAGATCTCGCAGGTGGCGCGGTCGGGGGCGGCCACGGTCACCGTGGTGCTGAGGTCGGTGTGCTCGGCGATGGTCAGGAGTTCGTGGAAGCGCAGATCGGTGACCTCGACCTCGGTGGGGTCGGCGTCGAAGACCTGGCAGGCGGTGGTGAGCGCGAGGGCGTAGTAGGCGGCACCGGGCAGGACGGGGGTGCCGTGCACCCGGTGGTCGTCCAGCCAGGGCAGGGTGGCGGTGCCGGTGCTCGCGCGCCAGGAGTGGCGGAGGGATTCGCCGGGCACTTCGGTGTGATGGCCGGGCAGTTCGCCGGCGGACCGGGCGGAGGTGTCGGCGGTGGCCGCGGGAAGGGCGGGGGCGGCCCAGTGGGGGGTGCGGTCGAAGGTGATGGCGGGGACGTCGGCGAGGTCGCCGTCCCCGTACAGGTGCGCCCAGTTCACGGGGACGCCCGCGCAGTGGAGGGCGGCGAGCTGGGTACGGAAGGTGGTGGTCTCGTCCTCGCCGCGGCGCAGGGTGGGCAGGACCACCGGGTCCCGGGTCAGATCGGCGAGGGTGCGGGCGACGGGGTGGGTGACCACGGGGTGCGGGGAGATCTCCACGTACACCAGGTGGCGGTCGGCCGCGGCGGCGGCGAGCGCGGAGGAGAAGCGCACCGGGCGGCGGAGGTTGGCGCACCAGTAGGCGGCGTCGAAGGCGGGGACGTCGTGCGGGTCGTCGAGGACGGTGGTGTAGAAGGGGACGTCCGGCCGCCGGGGGGTCAGATCGGCGAGGACGGTGCGCAGTTCGGGGAGCAGGGGGTCGACCTGCGGGGAGTGCGAGGCCACGTCGACGGCGACCAGGGCGGCGGGGACGCCGCGGGCCTCCCAGTCGGCGACGAGGCGTTCCACGCGTGCGGTGTCCCCGGCCACGACGGTGGAGCCGGGCGCGGCCATGACGGCGAGGGTGACGGATTCATGGGCGGCCGCGGTGTCGAGTTCGGCCTGCACCTCGTCGGCGGGCAGGCCCACGGTGGCCATGGCGCCGTTTCCGGCGATGCGGGTGAGCAGCGCGGAGCGGCGGCAGATGACCTTGACGCCGTCGGCCAGGGAGAGCGCCCCGGCCACCACGGCGGCCGCGACCTCGCCCATGGAGTGGCCGACGACCCCGGCGGGTTCGACGCCGTGGGCGCGCCAGGTGGCGGCGAGGGCGGTCTGGAGGGCGAACAGCACGGGCTGGACACGGGCGCAGCCGGTCACCGGCTCGCCCGCGCGGATGATGTCGAGCACCGAGAACCCGGTCTCGGCGGCGATGAGTTCATCGGCCTCGGCGAGCGCGGCGGCGAAGGCGGGGTCGCGCTCCAGCAGTCCGCGTCCCATGCCGGGCCACTGCGAGCCCTGCCCGGAGAACACCCACACCGGCCGCCGGGACACCTCGGCACCCACGGCGCCCGTCACCACCGCGGGGTGGGCCCGCCCGGTGGCGAACGCCCGGAGTGCTTCGCCGAGTTCGGCGTGGGTGGTGGCGGTGACGCCGAGCCGACCGCGGCCCGCGGCCCGGCGCAGGGCGAGGGTGTGGGCGATGTCGCGCAGCGGTACCGCCGCGCCGTCGCCCTCCAGCCAGTCGGCCATGCGCCGCGCCGCGACCGGCAGCGCGGCCGGTGACCCGGCCGGGAGGAGGACGATGTGCGGGTCGGTGGCGGTGGTGCGGCGCGGCCGCCGCGTACGGGGACGGGCCGGGGTGGCGGGCGGCTGTTCCAGCACCACATGGGCGTTGGTCCCGGAGAACCCGAAGGAGGAGACGGCCGCGAGGCGGGGGCCGGTGCGCACGGGCCAGGGGGTGAGTTCGCGGGGGACGAAGAAGCGGGTGGCCTCGGCGTCGATGGCCGGGTTCCAGCGGGTGAAGTGCAGATTGGGCGGGATGAGGCCCTGGTTCAGGCAGAGGACGGCCTTGATGAGGCCGGTGACCCCGGCGGCGGGTTCGAGGTGGCCGAGGTTGGTCTTGACGGACGCCAGGGCGCAGCGGTCGCGGCCGGTGCCGTACACCTCGGCGAGGCTGGTGAATTCGACGGGGTCGCCGACCGGGGTGCCGGTGCCGTGGGTTTCGACCATGCCGACGTCGCGGGCGTCGATTCCGGCGCGGGCGAGCGCCTCCTCGTACAGGGCGCGCTGGGCGGTGGGCGAGGGCGCGGCGAGTCCGTCGGAGTGGCCGTCCTGGTTGACGGCGGAGCCGCGCAGGACGGCGAGGACGCGGTCCCGGTCGCGGATGGCGTCGGGGAGGCGTTTGAGGACGACGATGCCGCAGCCCTCGCCGCGCACGAAGCCGTCGGCGGCGGCGTCGAAGGCGTGGCAGTGGCCGGTGTGGGAGAGCATGCCCATCCGGTCGAAGGAGCGGGTGACTCTGGGCTCGAACATCAGGGTGACGCCACCGGCGAGGGCCAGGTCGCATTCGCCCGCGCGCAGCGCCTGGGCCGCGAGGTGCACGGCGACCAGGGAGGAGGAGCAGGCGGTGTCCAGGGCCAGGCAGGGCCCCTGGAGGCCGAGGAGGTAGGAGATCCGCCCGGCGGCGACGCAGTGCGCGTTGGACAGGGCCGAGCCCTGCTGTTCCTGGGTGTGCCGGTCGAGGCGGTCCGCGTAGTCGTTGTAGCTGAGGCCGGTGAAGACGCCGGTGGCGGTGCCCGCGAGCCGGTCGGGCGGTGTTCCGGCGTGTTCCAGGGCCTCCCAGGCCACTTCGAGCAGCAGCCGGTGCTGCGGGTCGAGGACGTCGGCCTCGCGGCCGGAGACGCCGAAGAAGTCGGCGTCGAAGCCGGACACTTCGCGCAGATAGCCGCCGAGGGCGGGCAGTTCTGAGCCGTCCGCCGGGCCGGTCGGGGACGGCGGCCCCCACAGGGCGGTGCGCTCGGAGGGCGGCGCGGCGACCGCGTCCCGTCCCTCGGCGAGCAGGTGCCACAGCGCGGCGGGCGAGTCGATGTCGCCGGGGAGGCGGCAGCCCATGCCGACCACGGCTATGCGGGTGGGCGGGCGGACGGAGGCAGGGGTGTTGTGACGCATCGGGGTCTCCGTGGGGGTGTTCGGCCTGTGGGGTGGAGGCCGGGGAGGGGCAGGGTCGGACTTACGTGGCGTCCGGGCTGCCCAGAAGGATCGCGTGCTTCACGCCGCCGATCTGGTAGTTGAAGCTCAGCGCGTAGTCGAAGTCGAGGGGACGGGTGCGGGTGCCGGGAACCGGGTCGAAGGGCAGGCCGTCGGCGGGTTCCTCGCAGTTGGTGGTGGGGCACACCTCGCCCTGTTCCATCATCATCAGGGTCAGGGCGGCGCCGACGCAGCCGATGGGCGATCCGTGGTGGCCGAAGCACGCCTCCTGGGTGGTCACCAGGACGGAGCTGTCCGGTCCGTACAGCTCCCGGATGGTGTTGACCTCCAGCGCGGTGACGGCGGCGCCGCCGTCGCAGGCGCCGTTGACGTACGGGATCTGCTCGATCCGCCACCGGTCGCCGAGGCAGGCGCGGACGGCCCGGACCAGCTGTGCGCCGCCCGCGTCGGTGGCGAGGGGGTTGTCGAGGCCGTCGCGGGTCATGGCGGTGGCGAGCACCTGGCCGTAGAGGTGTGCGCCGCGGCGCAGGGCGTGTTCCCGGCTCTCCAGGATCACGGTGGCGGATCCCTCGCCGTGGTTGATGCATTCGGCGCGCCGGTCGTAGGGGCGCATGAGGGAGTCGAACGAGGCGAGGAGGTCCGGCATGGCGGCGGCGTCCATCGCCTCGTGGGCGCGCTGGGCGCCCACTTGCATCTGCTGGCCGTGCTGGATCAGGGCGAGGTCGAAGACGTCGACCCCGGTCACGGCGGCCATGTCGACCTCGCCGGTGGCGATCATCCGGCGGGCGTTGCCGATCTGCACGGCGGCGGACGAGCAGCCGCAGGTCACCGTGAAGCAGGGGCCGGTGGAGCGGGCCGCCGCGGCCTGGACGACCGCGACGTCGGAGGGGGTCGCGCCGAGTGCGGCGGCGACGAACATCTCCACGCCGTCCAGCGCGGTGGCCTCGTCCGACTGGCTGTTCAGCAGCGAGAGGTACACGCCGACGTTGGAGTCCACTCCGCCGCGGCCGACGAGCAGGGCCGCCTCGCTCAGGTCCCCGGCCCGGAGGTCCAGTTCGGCGTCGGCGCAGGCCTCCACCAGGGACACCAGGCCGAAGCGGTGGGCGTCGGTGTAGTGGCGGGAGAAGAACTCGGGGATTTCGGGGAGCCGTTCGCCGAAATGTTCTGGGGTGAGGTTCACCGCACCGTAGGCGATGTCGCGCCGGACGAGGGCGGAGCGGCCGTGGGAGGCCATATCCCACACCTGACCCGCCGTGAATACGGGCTCGGCGTCGCCCGGCAGGCAGAAACCCAGACCGGTGACCACGGCGTCCCGGGGTCTTTTCACGGCGCTCTCCTGAAGTTGATAATAGTTGTCATGACGACCACCTGACCATCGTTCGGAAACGATTTATGGAATAGACGACGTTACGCCGCGGTAAGGACCGCCGGAAGGTTGTGCCGTATCGCCGAGGCGGAAACCGAGGGTACGGCGCCCGGATTCGTACGCCCGGCGCCCGGGGCACACCACCGCTCCGCTATCGGACCCCGTGTTCCCGCGCACGCCCCCGCTTGCAGAAACTTCCTGAAAACCGGGGAAACGGTTTGAAAACACGGCGGTTTGCGGGCATCTCATCGGTACGTCATTTCGACTGTTCATCACCGGCCGCCGAAAGGACCCCACATGGCGAACCAGTCCGCACCGTTCGACGACCTGGACCGCAAGATCGTCGCGGCTCTGGTGGCGAATGCCAGGGCGAGCTTCACGGAGATCGGCGCCGCGATCGGGCTGTCGGCGTCCGCGGTCAAGCGGCGGGTGGACCGGATGCGGGAGAACGACGTGATCACCGGCTTCACCACGACCGTGCGCCCGGCCGCCCTGGGCTGGCGGACCGAGGCGTACGTGGAGGTGTACTGCGACAGCGCGGCCCCGCCGCGGCGGCTGGCGGAGGTGGTGCGCAGCTACCCGGAGATCACCGCGGCCATGACGGTGACCGGGGGCGCCGATGCCCTGCTGCACGTCATGGCCAGGGATGTGGAGCACTTCGAAGAGGTGCTGGAGCGCATCCGGACCGAGCCCTTCATCCGTAAGACGATCAGCTACATGGTGCTGTCGCATCTGATCGCGGGCAGCGCCGAGGCCGGTGCCAGCCCCGCCGCACCGCCCGGGGCACTGGACGCAATGAACGATCGCTGAACCACGAAGAGACGCAACATCACTGCGCCAACGCGCAATTTTCCTTTCTTGTGTCCCCTCTCGTCCGCTTTCTACCGTTGAATCATTCCCCGGCCCGCGGAAGCGAGAGGACTGCTCCGTGCCCCAGACCCGTGTGCCGCGCCCCCGGCGCTATCTGACCTGTCCCCCCAGATTCTTCGACGTCCGGTACGCCATCAATCCCTGGATGCGCGAGGACACCGTGGTCGACACCGCGCTCGCCGACGCCCAGTGGGAGACGCTGATCCGCACCTACCGCGACCACGGCCACCAAGTGGAGACCGTCGAGCCGGTGCCGGGCCTGCCGGACATGGTGTTCGCGGCGAATTCGGCCCTGGTCCTGGAGGGCCGGGTCTTCGGCTCCCGGTTCCACGCGCCCCAGCGGCGGCCGGAACAGCTCGCCTACACGTCCTGGTTCAAGGCGGCCGGATTCGAGGTGCACCCGCCGGAGGCGGTGTGCGAGGGCGAGGGCGACCTCGTGCCCGCGGGGCGGTTCGTCCTGGCCGGTACGGGGTTCCGTACGACGCGCGCCGCCCACCAGGAGGTGCAGGAGTTCTTCGGGGTGCCGGTGATCAGCCTGCTCCTGGTGGACCCGTACCTCTACCACCTGGACACCGCCCTGTTCACGCTCGACGACGAGAACATCGCCTACTACCCGGGGGCGTTCTCCCCCGGCAGCCGTGAGGTCCTGGAGCGCCTCTTCCCGGAGGCGCTGATCGCCACCCGGGACGATGCCATGGCCTTCGGGCTCAACTCCGTCTCCGACGGCCGCCACGTGTTCGTCGCCCCGCGCGCGACCGGCCTCATCGACCAGCTCACCGACCGCGGTTACGTCCCCGTCCCCGTCGACCTGTCGGAACTGCACAAGGCCGGCGGGGGCATCAAGTGCTGCACTCAGGAGATCCGCTGATGACCGCACCCGCACGCACCGCCCGGGCCACCGGCGCCCGCCCCGCGCGCTCCTCGGAGGAGCTGATCCGCGCCGAGGACTCCTCGCTCGCCCACAACTACCACCCGCTGCCCGTGGTCGTGTCCCGCGCCGAGGGCGTCTGGGTGTGGGACGTCGAGGGCCGCCGCTACCTCGACATGCTGGCCGGCTACTCGGCACTCAACTTCGGCCACCGCCACCCGGCGCTCGTCGAGGCCGCCCACCGCCAGCTCGACCAGCTCACCCTCACCTCGCGCGCCTTCCACAACGACCGGCTCGCCGGATTCGCCGAGGGCCTCGCGCGGCTCACCGGCCTGGAGATGGTGCTGCCGATGAACACCGGCGCCGAGGCGGTGGAGAGCGGCATCAAGCTGGCCCGCAAATGGGCGTACGAGGTCAAGGGCGTCGCCCCGGATCAGGCGACGATCGTGGTGGCCGACGGCAACTTCCACGGCCGTACGACGACGATCGTGGGCTTCTCCAGCGACCCCGTGGCCCGCGAGGGGTTCGGCCCCTTCGCCCCGGGCTTCCGCGTCGTGCCGTACAACGACCTCGCCGCGCTGGAGGCGGCGGTCGACGAGACCACGGCCGCCGTGCTGATCGAGCCCATCCAGGGCGAGGCGGGGGTGCTGATTCCGGACGACGGCTACCTGCGCGGGGTGCGCGACCTCACCCGGCGGGCCGGGGCGCTGTTCATCGCCGACGAGATCCAGTCCGGTCTGGGCCGCACCGGCACCACCCTCGCCGTCGACCACGAGTCGGTCCGGCCGGATGTGCTGCTGCTCGGCAAGGCGCTGGGCGGCGGCATCGTGCCGGTCTCCGCCGTGGTCGCCGACCGCGCGGTGATGGGCGTGCTGCGCCCCGGTGAGCACGGCTCCACCTTCGGCGGCAACCCGCTGGCCGCGGCCGTCGGCTCGGCCGTGGTGGACCTGCTGAGCACCGGGGAATTCCAGTCCCGCGCCGCCGAGTTGGGCCAGGTGCTGGACGCCGGGCTGAGCGCGCTGCACGGCAGGGGCGTGGCGGGGCACCGCTGCCGCGGCCTGTGGGCGGGGGTCGACGTGGACCCCGCGCTGGGGACCGGGCGCGAGATCGGCGAACGGCTCATGCGCGAGGGCATCTTGGTCAAGGACACCCACGGTTCGACGATCCGGCTGGCCCCGCCGCTGACCATCACCCGCGAGGAACTGGAGGCGTCGCTGGCGTCGCTGGAGAAGGTTCTCGGCTGACCGAAGCGGGCCCCGCACAGCCCGAAACAGACCCGACGGCGACTTTGAGCGCCGGGCCGCATTACGTTCCATACGGCCCGGCGCTTCGTCATGTTCAACGCGCCTCCGAGATTCTTTTTCGGGGGCCGGAGCAAGCCTCCGAACCGTAGATAACGCGCAGGTCACGGCCCTCTTATCGAGTTTTTATGTACGTTGTTGAGCATTCGACTGTTGCGGATCTCCCGATGTGGAACACTTCCTGTCAACTCGCCGGGAAGACCTGGCGGAGAGCATGAGTCCTTGCAGGTCAGCATGGGTTGAGAAGGCGAGCGTGCAGGGTGCGGGAAGGAGTTGCGGCTGGAGTGGACACGGAGCCGGTCACGGTGACGGCCGCATACCGGGTGGACCCCGGCCGCGAAACCGAGTTCTATGCCTGGGCGATTGAGATGCTCAATGCCGCGGCAAGCCTTCCGGGATACCTCGGGGGCGGCGTCATGGGCTCCGGTCAGGCGTCCTCGGAGTGGCATGTCATCTACCGATTCGACAGGGAAGTATCCGCACAGGGATGGGAATCCTCGCTCGAGCGCGCCCGGTTGGCGACTCGGGCCGGACCCTTCGTACAAGAAAAGGGAACGCAGCGCACCTCAGGGCTACAGAACTGGTTGAAGGGTCCGGTGCGGCCGCTGCCGCCGCCCCCCAAATGGAAACTCTGGCTGGTGAACCTGGGCGCCGTGTTCCCCCCGGTCCTCATGTTCAACGTGCTGGTGATCCCGTTCCTCGAGGGCACCAATTTCCTGCTGCGGACCCTGGCTCTGTGTCTTGGCGTGACCGCGATGGTGACCTGGCTCGTCATGCCGCGCCTACAGCGGGTCCTCAAGAAGTGGCTCTACCCGCCGCTTCAGTCGATCCGAGGACGTCACAGGCGCATGGCGGTGGACGGCCCGAAGCAAGGAGGCAAATCCGGATGGAATCGCTGAGGACGCTCCTCGTCGATAATTACGACTCGTACACGTACAACCTCTTCCATCTGCTCACCGAGGTCAACGGTGAGGAACCGGAGGTGCTTCTCAACGACGCGCCCGAATGCGCGGACATCGACCTCTCCGAGTTCGACAACATCGTGGTCTCCCCCGGCCCCGGACATCCGGCCGACGCCCGTGACTTCGCCGGTGCCGCGCGGCTCATCGAGCGGGCCACGATCCCGGTGCTGGGCGTGTGCCTGGGCCACCAGGGCATCGCGCTCGGCGCCCAGGCGCGGGTGGTGCCCGCCCCCGAGCCGCGGCACGGCCACCTCTCCCGGATCAAGCACGGCGGGAAGGGCATCTTCCGCGGCATTCCCCAGGACTTCACCGCCGTCCGCTACCACTCGCTGTGCGTGGCCGAGCCGCTGCCGCTCGGGCTCCAGGGCATCGCCTGGTCCGAGGACGGCGTCCTGATGGGGCTGCGCCACCGGGCCCGCCCGCTGTGGGGCGTGCAGTTCCACCCGGAGTCGGTGCTCACCGGATACGGCCACCGGATGTTCAGCAACTTCCGCGACCTGACGATCGAGCACGCCAACGGCGAATCCGTGACGTCCACCGCCACCCCCGGCGAGCCCCGCAAGCCCCGCGCCCCGCGCCCGAAGAAGCCGGTCGCGGCGAGCGCCCCGGCCGCGGCGGGCGCGAAGGCCCGCGCCTACCGCCTGCACGCCCGCTGGCTGGCCGACGCGACCGACACCGAGGCGGCCTTCACCCGGCTGTACGCGGACGCGCCGCGCGCCTTCTGGCTGGACAGTTCGCGGACCCAGTCCGGCGAGGCGCGCTTCTCCTTCCTCGGCGACGGACAGGGGCCGCTGGCCGAGTTCGTGGCGTACGACACCGCCACCAAGGTGTGCGAGATCGAGCGGCCCGGGCAGCCCACCACCCGTTACGAGGGCAGCGTCTTCGACTACCTCAAGGGGGAGCTGGCCGCCAGGAAGGTCCACGCCCCGGACCTGCCCTTCGACTTCACCGGCGGCTACGTGGGCTACTTCGGCTACGAGATGAAGGCCGACTGCGGCGCCCCCGGCCGCCACGAGGCCGCCACCCCGGACGCCTGCTGGCTGTTCGCCGACCGCTTCGTCGCGGTCGACCACCAGGAGGGCGTCACCTACATCTGCTGCCTCAGCGAGGACACCCCCGACGGCCACCACGACGCCAAGGAGTGGCTGGACGCGACCGTGACCGTGCTCAGCGGGGTGCCCGCGCAGCACGACCCGCTGCCCCCGCCGCCCCCGCTCACCACCACCGCCGCCGTCGAACCGTGGCTGGTCCGGGACCGAGAGAAGTACCTGGCCTCGATCGAGGCGAGCCTGCGCGAGCTGCGCGCCGGGGTGAGCTACGAGGTCTGCCTCACCAACTCCGCGTGGCTGCCCGCCCCGAGCGACTCGTACACCTTCTACCGGACGCTGCGCCGCTGCAACCCGGCCCCGTACGCCGCCTATCTGCGGTTCGGCGACACCGACGTGGCGTGCGCCTCCCCCGAGCGCTTCCTGCGCGTCACCCCGGACGGCATCGCCGAGGCCAAGCCCATCAAGGGCACGGCACCCCGCTCCGGGGATCCCGACAAGGACGCGCGGGCGCTGGCCGCCCTCGCCACCAGCTCCAAGCCCCGGGCCGAGAACCTGATGATCGTGGACCTGCTCCGCAACGACCTGGGGCGGGTGTGCAAGCCGGGCAGCGTGTACGTCCCGCGGCTGATGAACACCGAGTCGTACGCCACCGTGCACCAGCTGGTGTCCACCGTGCGCGGCCGGCTGCGCCAGGACACCAGCACCGTGGACTGCGTACGGGCCTGCTTCCCCGGCGGCTCGATGACCGGCGCCCCCAAGCTGCGCACCATGGAGATCATCGACGCGCTGGAGACCGAGGCCCGCGGCGTGTACTCGGGCGCCCTCGGCTTCCTCAGCTGCAACGGCGCGGCCGACCTCAGCATCGTGATCCGCACGGCGGTGTTCACCGGCGGCCGGATGCACATCGGCGCGGGCGGCGCCATCATCCTCGACTCCGATCCGGCCGAGGAGTACGAGGAGATGCTGCTGAAGACCGCGGCGACGATGCGCGCCTACGACGCCTCGGAACAGCGGCCCGCCGGTGAGCTGGACGACCTGCTGGTGGCAGCGGCCCCGTCGCTGCCGGACTCCCCCGCGAAGGAGCTGGAACGGTGACCGCTCTCACGGATCTCTCGGAACTCTCCGGTCTCCCGGAGTCTGCCCTCGTCGACCCGGTCCTCGCCCGCTCCGGGCTCGCGTTATCCGGTCCGTCGGTCTTCGTCCCGTCGGTGTCCGCCAACGTGGCCGCGCATCTGGCGGCGCTCGCCGACCGGTGCGGCTGGTCCGCCCGGCCCGCCTTCCTGGAGGCGCACCGGGTCTGGACCCACGGCGAGGTCCACGACCGTGCCGCGCGCGCCGCCACCGTGCTGGCGGGGCGCGGGGTGGGCGCCGGGGACCGGGTGCTGATGGCGCTGCCCGACGGCATCATGTGGGTGGCCACGTTCCTGGCCGTGGCCCGGCTGGGGGCGACGGCGGTGCTGGTCAACCCCGGGCTCACCGCCGACGACCACCGCTTCATGGCCGAGGACTCGCGGGCCGCGCTGTGTGTCTCGGGGCCCGACCTCGAGGGCCACTTCGACACCGCGCGCTGGCTCGGCGCGGACCAGCTGTCGGCGCTGACGAACCCGGACGGCATCGACGCCGCGGAGGCGGCGCGGGAGGCCGAGCCGGTGACGGCCGACGCCCCGCTGTACGTCCAGTACACCTCGGGGACCACCGGTCGCCCGAAGGCGGTGACCCACACCCATGGCCATGTGGCCGCGTACTACGACCTGGTGGGCCGGGACGTGCTGGACATCGGCCCGGACGACGTGACGTTCTCGGTGTCCAAGCTGTTCTACGCCTACGGGTTCGGGAACGCCTTCGTCTTCCCGCTGTTCTCCGGGTCGTCCGCGGTGCTGAGCGCGCAGCGTCCCGGCCCCGGCCTCACCGACGACCTGGTGGCCCGGCACCGGGTGACCCTGCTGTACTCGGTGCCGTCCGCGTACGCCGCCCTGGTGGACGAGCGCGGCACCGGCCACACCCCCTGCTTCGCGTCGGTGCGCGCGGCGGTCAGCGCGGGCGAGAGCCTGCCCCGGGGCCTGGGCGAACGGGTCGCCGAGATGCTGGGCGCCCCGGTGCTGGAGCAGATCGGCTCCACCGAGGCGGGCCACGCCTTCTGCGCGAACACCGTCTGGGAGAACGCTCCCGGCACCCTGGGCCGCCCGGTGCCGCGCTTCGAACTGGAGCTGCGGGACAGCGGCGGCACCGTGGTGGAGGCCGCCCCCGACGAGGCGGTCGAGGGCGAGTTGTGGGTGCGCGGGCCGACGGTGGCCGCCACCCGCCCGGCGGACGAAGGCTGGCTCGCCACCCGGGACCGGGCCCGGCGCAACCCGGACGGCACGTACCAGCACCTGGGCCGGGTCGACGATCTGGAGATGGTCGGCGGGATCACCGTGTCCCCGCTGGAGGTCGAGGAGGTGCTGCGGCACCACCCGGCCGTACGGGAGGTGGCGGTGGCCGCCGTCCCCGACAGCCGCGGCGCGACCCGCCTGCACGCCTTCGTGGTGCCGACCGCGCCCGCGGCCGGGGGCCGGACGGTCGACGAGCGGGCCCTGTCGGACGACCTGATCGCGCTGGCCCGGAAGCGGCTCGCCGCGTTCAAGGCGCCGCGCACGGTGCGGGTGGTGGCGTCCCTGCCCCGGACGCAGACCGGCAAGCTGCGGCGCCACGTCGTACGGACGGGTGCCTGGTGACCGGCCCGCGCCCCGCCCGCCGTGCCGCCCCCGCGCGCACCCTCGTGAACGATTCCGAACGGTAGGTACTGCATATGTTGGAGCGGCTACTCCCCGAGCGCGGGTTCTACCTCGGGCTGATGTTCCAGGAGGCCGCGGCCCGCCACGGCAGGGTCCGGGTGACGCTCGACCGGCCGCTGGACGTCGCCCCCGACGCCGGTACGGACCTCGGGTACACCGATCTGGCGGATCTGGTCGACGACGTGGCCGCCCGGCTGTGGTCGGCGGGGGTGCGGCCGAGCGAGCACGTGGCGATCCACAAGCGCGACAACGTCGACATCGTGCTGCTGGCCTGCGCCGTCTCCCGGATCGGCGCGGTGCCCGCGCTGCTGTCACCCTCGCTGGACGGCGGGGTGGCCGCGGTGCTGCTGGACCGGCTGCACGCGCCCTGGCTGATCACCGACCGGGCCACGCTGGAATCCACCCTGAGCGGTCTGGACACCGGGCTCGCCCGTGGGGTGCTCACGGTGGACGAGGCGCCCGGGCACGCCCACGCGATCCCGTTCGCCACGTACGCCGGGGTGCCGCGCCGCGCGCCCATCCGGCTCCACCCCCGCGAACCCTCGCTCATCACGCACAGCTCCGGCACCACCGGCATCCCCAAGCTGGCGGTGCACTGCGCGCACACCATGTGGAACCGGCTCGTGCCGCAGCAGGCGCTGGGCCGGGCCACCCGCGGCGAGTCCGCCGCGCTGCACATGTCGTTCGTGCACTCCCGCTTCTACCATCTGCTGGGCGTGCTGCTGCACTTCGGCAGCCCGCTGCTGCTGCTCCTGGACCCCGACCCGGCCCATGCGGGCCCCCTGCTGGCCAAGTACCGGCCCGGCATCGTGGAGACCCACCCCAACACCTTCGTGCTGTGGGAGGACCTGGCCGAGGCGCCCGGGATGCCGCTGGCCAACGTACGGGCGTACGGCTCCACCTTCGACGCCATCCACCCGCGCACCGTGCAGCGGCTGCTCGGCGCGTCCCGGCGCCGCGACCCGCGGCTGGTGCAGCTGTACGGGCAGAGCGAGACCGGGCCGATCGCCTTCGGCTGGTACACCCGGCGCGGCGCGGACCGGGTGCAGGGGCGGCGGGTGGGCACCGGCATCCCCGGGTTCACCCGGATCCGGGTGGTGGACGAGCGGGGCCGGACGTGTCCGCCGGGCAAGCCGGGTGCCATCGAGGCCCGTACCCGCGGCCGGATCCTCACCTATCTCGGCGCCGCCGACCAGTACGCCCAGCAGGTGGACCGCGGCTGGTGGCGGATGGGCGACATGGGGTACCGCGACCGCTGGGGCGCGCTGTACCTGCTCGACCGCGAGGTCGACCAGCACGCCACGGTCGACTCCAATCTGGAGGTCGAGGACGAGCTGCTGTCCCGGGTCGCCGAACTCCGCGAGGTGATCATCGTCCACGGGCCCAGCCTGGAGCCGGTGCCGGTGGTGTGCACCCGCGGGGACGAGCCCCTGGACGCCGACCGCTGGCGGCTGGCCACCTCGGACCTGCCGCCGCTGGCCGAGCCGGTGCAGTGCCGCTTCGAGGACCTGCCCCGCACGAGCACCTGGAAGATCAAGCGGCTGGAGATCAGCCGGCTGCTGGCCGAGGGCGAACTGCCCACGCTGTCCACCGCCCGGGCCCATGGCTGACCCGGCGGCGGGCGAAGGCCCGGTCCTCGTGGTGGGCGCGGGGCCGGTCGGGATGACGGCGGCGCTCGCGCTGCGCGTCCGCGGGCTGCCGGTCACCGTGCTGGAGTCGGGGGCGAAGGACCGGGTGCGGCCCGGGAGCCGCGCGCTGTTCGTGCACCGGCAGTCGCTGCGGCTGCTGGAGCGGGCCCGCCCCGGGCTCGGGCAGCGCATCGCGGCGTACGGCACGACCTGGCGGACCCGGCGCACCCTCTACCGCGGGCGCCAGGTGTTCGCGCAGACCTATCCGGAGTCCTCGCCCGACTCCTCGGGCAAGAGTGAGCTGCCCGCCTTCGCGAGCCTGCGCCAGGTGGACACCGAGCGGTTTCTGTACGAGGCGTGCCTGGAAGCGGGCGTGGACTTCCGCTTCGACGCCGAGGTGACCGGCGTCGAGGCAACCGGCACCGGGGTCACGGTGACCGCGGCGGACGGCGACGGCTGGACGGCCGGTCATGTGATCGCCGCCGACGGGGCCCGCTCCGGAGTGCGCAAGGCGCTGGGCATCCCGCTGGAGGGCACCCGTTCCGAGGGCTATCACGTGGTGGTGGACGTGGCGGATCCGGCGGGCGGGGAGTTGTCGGCCGAGCGGGTCTTCCACTACGAGCACCCCGCCGCCGGCGGTCGCACCGTGCTGCGGGTGCCGTTCACCGGCGGCTTCCAGATCGACCTCCAGTGCCGGGCGGACGACCCCGCGGGCACGTACGACACCGAGCGGGCGGTGCGCCGCTGGCTGCCCCGGCTGGTGGGCGCGGACTGCGCGCACCATGTGCTGTGGGTGTCGCGGTACCACTTCCTGCGCAAGGTGGCCGCGTCGTTCACCGATCCGACCGGCCGGGTGCTGCTGGCGGGCGAGGCGGCCCATCTCTTCCCGCCCTTCGGGGCGCGCGGGATGAACAGCGGGATCGCGGACGCGGTCTCGGCGGCCGACGCCATATCGGTGGCATGCTCCGACCCGTCGAGGGCACCCGTGGCCATCGGCGAGTTCGCTTCCACCCGCCGCCGTGCCGCGCTGTTCAACAGCGTGGCCGCGGGGGCGGCCCTGGACCACATGCGGCCGCGCCGCTGGGGGCGGATGACCCAGCGTGCGGCGGCCACGCTGGCCCCGGTGGTCCCCCGGTGCGGTGCGTGGCTTGAGCACGCCCCGTACGGCCCCCGCAACGGCCCGATGGCCGATGCGGCGCGGAAGTACTGACGGTGGAGGTGAACGAAGGCGTGAACACGGACATGATCACGGCACAGGACACCGGTCGGGAGCGGCGCTCCGACCAGCAGCAGTGGACGCTGATGTGGCGCGAGGACGGCGGGCTGATGCCCTCCCGCCCGGTGCCCGACAGCGCGCTGCTGGCCGCCGACTCCTGGCTGGTCGACGAGGGCCGGGTACGGGCGCTGGACCACCACCACCGGCGGTTCGCCGCCGCGTGCGCCGAGGCGACGGGCGACTCCCCGGCCCGGATCGAGAGCTTCTGGCGGGACGTGGCGGCGGCGCTGCCGCGCACCGGCCGCTGGTTCCCGCGGGTCGAGCTGGCCGGTCCGGAACCGGCCCGGCTCTATCTGCGGATACGGCCCGCACCGCCCCGGACGGCCAATGTGGCCGTCTGTCTGACCGAGGAGTTCGACCCGCGCATCCATCCGCGCCGCAAGGGACCGGATCTGTCCCTGCTGGCGCACCTGCGCCACCGGGCCGCCCAGCGCGGCGCACAGGAGCTGATGCTCACCACCCCCTCGGGCCTGGTGCTGGAGGGCACGACGGCGAACGTCCTGTGGTGGGAGGACGACGTCCTGTGCCTGCCGCAGCCGGACCTGCCGCTGCTGGCGGGGGTCACCTCGGCCCTGATCCAGGAGCGCGCGGCGGAGCTGGGGGTCCGTACCGAACACCGCCGGTGTCCCGTCCAGGAGCTGGACGGGCGCGAGGTGTGGCTGGTCAACGCGTTGCACGGGATCCGGCCCGTGACCGCGTGGCTCGGCCGTCCGCTGCGCGCGGGACCGGCCCTGCGCGCCGCTTCCTGGCAGAGCTGGCTCGACAGCTGTGCCGATGTCCTCATGCCGACGAACGGAGTTCACCGATGACCGCGACCGCACCCGGCCCGCAGGCCACCACCGCCCGGCTGGAGCTGAAGAAGCTGGCCCCGAAGGTGTCCGCCGCGATGGGTGCCCTGCACGCGGCGGCCGTCGAGGCGGCGCAGGAGGCGAAGGTCGAGCCCGAGCTGCTCGAACTGGTCAGAATCCGCGCCTCCCAGCTCAACGGCTGCGCGTTCTGCCTGGACATGCACACCAAGGACGCCCGGGCCCGGGGCGAGACCGAGCAGCGCATCTACGCCCTGAACGCCTGGCGGGAGACCCCGTTCTTCAGCGAGCGTGAGCGGGCCGCGCTCGCCCTGACCGAGGCGGTCACCGATGTCCAGGACGGCCACGTCCCGGACGAGGTCCACCGGGCCGCGAGCGAGGTGTTCGACGAACCGCAGGTCGCGGCGTTGATCTGGGCCGCGGTCGTCATCAACGCGTACAACCGCACGGCGATCAGCGCCCGGATGNTCATCAACGCGTACAACCGCACGGCGATCAGCGCCCGGATGGTGCCCGGCGCGTATCAGCCCGCCCCTCGCACCTGACCCACTGCCCGTCGCGTGGCGCCCCGTGCGGCACCCCAGGCGCCCGGGGCGCCACGCGACGACGTCAGCACTCGCTGGAGGCCTTACGACCATGAACACCCACGGACCGCGGGGCGCTTTCGGACCCCATCCGTCCCTGCTGGGCCGTCCGGCCCGGGGACGCAACCCGCTGCGCAGGCGGACGGACCGGGTCCAGTCCTGGTTCAGCCTGCTCTTCCTGCTGGTCCTCGTGCTCGGCCTGCCGATGGCCGCGGTCAGCGCGGGGAACGCCGCGCACGCGTCGCAGATGCGTGTCGTGCACGACCAGGAAGCGGCGCGGCACCAGATCACCGCGCGGCTCGCCGAGACCCCTCCCGGCGGGCCGGGCCAGTCGGAGGCCACCGAGCTGAGGATGGCGAAGGTCAGCTGGACCGGTGACGACGGCGCCCGGCACGCCGGTGTGGCCACGGTGCCCGGCGACGCGGACGCGGGTACGGAGGTACGGGTCTG
Organism: Streptomyces botrytidirepellens; assembly: GCF_003721215.1. NCBI lineage: Bacteria > Bacillati > Actinomycetota > Actinomycetes > Kitasatosporales > Streptomycetaceae > Streptomyces > Streptomyces botrytidirepellens. The sequence goes on along the minus strand of NZ_RIBZ01000258.1, from coordinate 16,279 downwards.
GGTGGGCCCGGACGGGGACCTCGCCCAGCCGCCCACCTCCCCCTCGACCGCGCGGACGATGGGCTGGTTCACCGGCATGCTGACCGCGGCCGCGGTGGCCGGGGCGGCGTTCGCGGGGCGCGCCCGGGTCCGGCAGGTGCTGGACCGCCGCCGGTACGCGCAATGGGATGCAGAGTGGAAGGTGGTGGAACCCGCGTGGTCCGGCAGGAACCGTCGCTGACCGCTCTCCGGCCGCCGACCACTCCCCGGCCGCTCCGCCGCGGGTCCGGCAAGCGAGGTGATCGGAGCAGACGATGCCGCACACAGTGGAGTGGAAGGTCCATCTCTATCTCTTCGAGGACGACCAGGGCCGGACGAAGGCGCGCGTCGAGCTGGACACCGGTGCCGCGGCGCTCACCGGCCGCGGAACGGCACGGCGCAACCCGGAGGACCGGGACATCCCCGTGATCGGCGACGAGCTGGCCGCGGGCCGGGCCCTCAGCGACCTCGGTCAGCAGCTCTTGCGGGCCGCCGAGCACGACATCGAGGGCGAGGAGCCACCGGCGCCGCGTAAGCCCCGGCCCGGATACGGCTGGGTGGTCTGACAGGCCCGGCCGGTCAGTCACCGGGCGGCCGGGACGCGGCCGCGCCGACGTCCTCGGCCGCCTTGGCGAGCAGATCGAGCATGGCCAGTTCCGCGCGCGGGGCGTCCCGGTCGCGCACCGCGTCCAGCACCCGGCGGTGGCTGGGCACGGGGTCGTCGGCGTCCCCGTGGGCGTGCACCAGCCGGTCGCGCTCGCGCAGCCCGGGTTCGAGGATCAGATCGAACCGGGCGAGGAGTTCGTTGCCGGTGGCGCCGAGCAGCGCCCGGTGGAAGGCGGCGTCGGCGTCCGCCTCGGCGGCCAGGTCGCCCCGGGCACGTTCCATCGCGGCGAGCGCCGCGTCCAGCGCGGTCAGGTCGGCGTCGGTGCGGCGCAGCGCGGCGCGGTGGGCGGCGGCGGGCTCCACGACGGAGCGCACATCGGTGAGGTCGCGCATCAGCCGCTCGCCGTCGCCGCCCGCCATGCGCCAGCGGATCACGTCGGCGTCCAGCAGGTTCCAGGCGGAGCGGGGGCGGACGTAGGTGCCGCGCTTCTGGCGGGCGTCGACGAGCCCCTTTCCGGCCAGCACCTTCAGGGATTCCCGCATCACGGTGAGGCTGACGTCCAGCTCGTCGCCGAGCGCCCGTACGTCCAGGACATCGCCCTCGGCCCAGTGGCCGCCGACGATGCGGGCGCCCAGCCGCTGGACCACCTGGCCGTGCACACCGCGGCCGGAATAGGACGCCATGGGGTTCTCCTCGGGGGGAAGGTGGGGAAGTCACGTTGTCACGGGCACAGTTCCGGGCACTCCTGCCCTGAGCATTATTTATGAATACATCTTGACACCCCTCAGGCCCGCCCGGACGATGAACCGACCTCACCGACGAGCACGCCGACCGCGGGGAGCCCCCTGTGACGCAGTCGCCGCACGCCCATCTCCCGGCCACCCTCACCATCTCCCTGTGGGACTTCAGCTGGTACACCCGTACCGGCCCTGGCGAGCCCTTCGCCGATCTGGACCGCGCCTTCGAGGACGCCGTCGCCCGCGGCTACAACACGGTGCGCATCTGCGCGATGCCGTATCTGCTCTTCGGCTCGGGGCTCGACACCAGCCGGCTGCGGCTGCGCCCGCTGGGCGGCGACTACGGGCAGCGGATGCGCTGGTACGACGTGGGCGGGGTCACCGAGATCGACGGGCGCGCCCATCTGCGGGCGCTGTTCGAGGCGGCCCTGCGGCACGACTGCTACGTCATCCTCTCCAGCTGGGAGTACCAGCAGAGCCCGTCGTTCGCCGAGGACCGCGCCTGGTACGACGCCCTGATGGCGGTCGAGCCCGAGCGGCGCGCCGAGGCGCTCGCGGACGCGCTGGCCGATCTGATCGACTTCCTCGTCGTCCACGGGCTGGACGACCGGATCGCCTTCACCGAACTGCACAACGAGGTGCAGGGCACCCGGCTCACCGACGGTCTGCGGGGCGAGGACCGGGTCGTCGCGCTGCGCCCGCGGCTGGAGCGCGGTCTCGCCCGCTTCCGGGAGCGCCACCCGAACCGGCCCGTGACCGTCAACTACGCGATGGTGCCGGTGGGTTCGCTGCGCGGGGTGCCCCGCGACATCGACGTCGCCGTGTTCCATCCGTACGTCTACGGGGTGCTCGGCGAGCTGATCGACACCTTCGCGATCCGCGACCGCGCCCGGCCCTTCCCCCAGCCGCGGGCCCGCCGGGAGCTGCTGCGCCCGGGCGCGCCCGATCTGGCGGACTGGGTGCCACCGGAGCGCGACCGGTGGCGGCTGGCGGCCACCACGGTCGGGCCGCGGGAGATCTACGTCCACGACTGGTGCGATCCGGTCAAGTGGGACGCGTGGCTGTACGAACGCTACGCGACGCACCGGCTGGCGATGGAGCAGAAGCTCGTCACCTGGATCGACGCCGCCGCCGACTGGGCGGCGGAGACGGGTGTGCCGCTGGTCTTCGGCGAGGGCTGGATCGGCTACACGCCGCTGCACGGCACGTTCGAGGAGGGCCCGGTGGGGGCCGCGTTCTGCCGCCGCGCCGTGGCCGAGGCGGCGCGGGTCGGGGCGTGGGGCGCGGTGGTGTGCTCCAACGCCGCGCCGCAGCACCCGATGTGGCAGGACATCGCGCTCCAGCGGGAGTGCAACGCCGTCCTGCGCGGCTGAACGCGGCGCGCTCACCCGGGCGCGGTCACCACTCGGCGAACGAGCCGTCCGAGTGGCGCCAGATCGGGCCGCGCCAGTCGGGGGCCGTCGAATCGGCGGCGCGCACGGCCCGCTCGTCGACCTCGATGCCGAGCCCGGGGGCGGTCGGCCGGTTGATGTGGCCCTCGTGGAAGCGGAACACCTCGGGGTCGACGACGTAGTCGAGGACTTCGGCGCCGTCGTTGTAGTGGATGCCGATGCTCTGTTCCTGGATCAGGAAGTTGGGGGTCGCGAAGGCGATCTGGAGGCTCGCGGCGAGCGAGACCGGGCCGAGCGGGCAGTGCGGGGCGAGGGGGATGTCGAAGGTCTCGGCGAGCGCGCCGATGCGCCGCACCTCGGAGATGCCCCCGGCGTGCGAGAGGTCGGGCTGGAGCACCGCGACCCCGGCCTGGAGCGCGGGCAGCACATCGGTGCGCGAGTAGAGCCGTTCCCCGGTGGCGATGGGGACGGGCGAGGAGGCGACGATGTCACCGAGCAGGTGGGTGTACTCGGGGAGGACCGGCTCCTCGGCGAACAGCGGGCTGTACGGGGCCAGATGAGGGAGCGTCATGCGGGCGGCCGCGGCGGTGAAGCGCCCGTGGAAGTCGACCGCGAAGTCCCGGTCCGGCCCCAGGGCCTCGCGCGCGGCGGCGGCGCGGGCCACGACGGCGTCGATGTCGGAGACGGTGGGCAGCCGGTTCATCCGCCCGGAGGCGTTCATCTTCACCGCGGTGAATCCCGCCTCGACCTGGGCGGTGACCGCCTCGCCGATCGCGCTGGGCTCGTCGCCGCCGACCCAGCAGTAGGCGCGGACCCTGTCCCGTACCGGCCCGCCGAGCAGGACGTGGACCGGCACGCCGAGGGTCTTGCCCGCGATGTCCCACAGCGCCTGGTCGAGCCCGGCGACCGCGCTGGAGAGCACCGGTCCGCCCCGGTAGAAGGAGCCCTTGGTCATGAGCTGCCAGTGGTCCTCGATCCGCGCGGGGTCCTTGCCGACGAGGAGTTCGGCCAGCTCGTGGACGGCGGTGCGGACGGTGGCGGCGCGGCCCTCGACCACCGGCTCGCCCCAGCCGACGACGCCCTCGTCGGTCTCCACGCGGCACAGCAGCCAGCGCGGCGGGACGGCGAAGGTCTCCACACGGGTGATGATCACAGGTTGCTCCTCAGGAACTGGTTTTCAGCACGCTCCACCCGCCGTCGACCACCAGCGAGGCGCCGGTGACGAACGAGGCGTCGCCGCCGAGCAGGAAGGCGATGGCCCCGGCCACCTCCTCCGGGCGGCCGAGGCGGCGGGCTGCGGTCTGTTCGGCGCTGTTGCGCCGGTCCTCCTCGCTGATCCCGGCCCAGGCGCGGGTGAGGACGGGGCCCGGCAGGACGGCGTTGACCCGCACCGCGGGGCCGTACTCGACCGCCAGCTGGCGGGTCAGCCCGGTGAGCCCCGCCTTCCCCGCCGCGTAGGCGGGGCGGCCGGGGAGGCCGACGAGGGCGTGCACGGACGACACCAGGACCGCGCTCCCCCGGGTGGCCCGCAGGCCGGGGAGGCAGGCGCGGAAGCCGAGGAAGGCGGCGGTGAGGCCGACCGACAGCTGCCGGTTCCACTCGTCGAGGCCGATCGCGTCGGCGGGCCCGATCCGTACCGCGGCGGCGTTGCTGACCAGCCCGGACACGGGTCCGTAGCGCTCGGTCGCGGTACGCACCGCCGCGTCCCAGGACGCCTCGTCGGCCACGTCGCAGTACTGGAAGACGGCCCTGCCGCCGTCGGCGCGGATGTCCCGGGCGACGTCCTCGCCCTCCTCGCGCAGCACGTCGGCGATCAGCACCCCGGCGCCGTCCGCGGCCAGTCGGCGGGCGGTGGCCGCGCCGATGCCGCCTGCGGCGCCGGTGACGATCACGCACCCGGGTTCCCGGGCGGGTCCCTGAGCGGGGGAAGAAGGACTCACAGCCGATATTAAATATGAATTAATGAATGGCGCCAAGGGGTCCCGCGAGCCGGGCGGAGTAAAATTCGCTGCACGTGCCGATACGAGGCGAGAGCGCATGCAGAGATGGGCGACACCACCTTCCGCGGATGGCCCCACCACCTCCCCGACCCGATCTCGGAAGCCACCTGTGTGGTGGACGAGCGGGGCGTGCTGACCGGCTGGAGCCTCGGCGCGCAGAACCTCCTCGGACACCGGGCCGAGGACGTGGTGGGACGCCCGGTGGCCGAGCTGTTCGCCCCCGGCGGCCCGGGACCGCCCCGCTTCGAGGCGCACACCGCCGCCGGGGGCGGCCCCGCGGTGCTGCGCCACCGCGACGGCCACGACGTGCGCACCGTCCTGTGGGCCCAGCCGTGGTCCCCGGGCGACGGGCGCCCCCACTGGCTGCTCCAGGCCACCAGCGAGGAGGCGGTGCGCCGCCAGGACATCGGCCGCGCGCTCCTGGACGGCCTGGGCCTGGCCTCCCCCATCGCCATGAGCGTCTACGACGACCAGTACCGCTGTCTGATGCAGAACGCCGCTCTGCGCCGACTGAGCGGCGTCCCGGACGAGGAGCGGCTGGGGCTCACCCTCAGCGAGACGGTCTCACAGGTGGACACCTCCGGAATGGAGGCCACGCAGCACCAGGTGCTCCGCCAGGGCGTCGCGGTCGCCGACGTCGAGGTTCGGGGCCGGGTGCCCTCCGACCCGGACCGGGAGCGCGTCTGGTCCAACTCGGTCTTTCCGCTCAAGGACCGCTCCGGCGAGGTGTTCGCCGTCTGCCACGCGGTGCTCGACATCACCGAGCGGCACCGCGCCCGGGAGCGGCTCGCGGTACTGAACGACGCCAGCGCCCGCATCGGCTCCACCCTCGACCTGCTGCACACCGCCCAGGAGCTGGCGGACGTGGCGGTGCCCCGGCTCGCGGACTTCGCCTGCGTCGATCTGATCGACTCGGTCTTCGAGGGCGAGGAGCCGCCCACCGGGGCGGTGACGAGCGAGAGGGTCTTCCGGCGCGCGGCCCACCGGTCCATCGCGCCCGGCACCCCGGAGGCCGTGGCCGACGTGGAGGACGTGGACGTCCACGCGTCCGCCCCGGACTCCCCCTTCGCCCGCGCCCTGGCCACCGGCGCCTCCGTCCTGGAGTCGGTGAACGGCCAGGATCCGGTCCCCGGCTGGCTCGCCGACGATCCGAAGCGGGCCGAGGGCATCAAGCGGTGGGGCATCCACTCCTGGATGGTGGTGCCCGTACGGGCGCGCGGCAGCACCCTCGGAGTGGCGGTGTTCGTGCGGCGGCAGCGCACCGACCCCTTCGAACAGGACGATCTGCTGCTGGCCGACGAGATCGTGGCTCGCGCCGCGGTGTGCATCGACAACGCCCGCCGCTACACCCGCGAACGCGGCACCGCTCTCGCCCTCCAGCGCAGCCTGCTCCCCCAGCGGCTCCCGGCCCAGGCGGCCGTGGAGGCCCGGTCGCGCTATCTCCCGGCGGGCAGCCGGCTGGGGGTGGGCGGCGACTGGTTCGATGTGATTCCGCTGTCCGGCGCCCGGGTGGCGCTCGTCGTGGGGGACGTGGTCGGCCACGGGATGAAGGCCGCCGTCACCATGGGGCGGCTGCGCACCGCCGTCCGCACCCTGGCCGACCTCGACCTTCCCCCCGACGAACTGCTGGCCCACGTCGACGACCAGGTGCGGCGGCTGGTCGACGAACAGGCCGCCGAGGGCCAGGAGTCCGGCGATGCCACGGGCGCCGCGGCCGGTCCCCCGCCCGAGCCGGCCATCGACGCCTGGGCGTTCGGCGCCACCTGTGTGTACGCGGTCTACGACCCCATCACCCGGCACCTCACCTTCGCCCGGGCCGGCCACCCCCCGCCCGCCGTCGTCACCCCCGGCGGCCGCGCCGAGTTCCTCGACTCCGCGAACGGGCCGCCGCTGGGCGTGGGCGGGCTGCCGTTCGAGGCCACCGGGGTCCAACTGCCCGACCACAGCCTCCTCGTGCTCTACACCGACGGCCTGGTGGAGTCGCGCGACCACGACATCGACGCCGGGCTCGACCGGCTGCGCCACGCCCTGGACGACGACTGCCGCGATCTGTCGCTCGACGCGGTGTGCGACACCGTCGTCTCCCGGCTGATCCCGGGGCATCCGTCCGACGACGTGGCGCTGCTGGTGGCCCGCACCCGGGCGCTGAGCGACGACCACTGCGCCGTCTGGGACCTGCCCGCCGAACCCGCGGTCGTCTCCCGGGCCCGGGCCCATGTGGCGCGCCAGCTGTCACGGTGGCAGCTGGGCCATCTCCTGGACACCACCCAGGTCGTGGTCACCGAGCTGCTCACCAACGCGATCGTGCACGCCCGCGGCCCGATCCAACTGCGGCTGGTCAGAAACCAGTCGCTGATCTGCGAGGTGTCCGACAGCAGCGCGGCCGCCCCGCATCTGCGCCGGGCCGGACGGATGGACGAGGGCGGCCGCGGGCTGTTCCTCATCGCGCAGCTCAGCCGGCGCTGGGGCACCCGGTACTCCGGGGACCGCAAGACGATCTGGGCCGAGCAGCCGCTGAACGGTCCGCGCCGGTAGCCACGTCCGGTACGTACCCGCCCCGGGCGGGTACGGGATGCAGGTGAGCTGTTCTCTCCCCGGTCCGGCCACGCGCCGCGCCCTGCTGGCGGGTTCGGTCGGCAACTTCATCGAGTGGTACGAGTTCGGTGTCTACGGCTTCTTCGCGACGGTCATCGCCGCGAACTTCTTCCCCCCCGAGGGCGCCGGCGCCCTCGAGGGCCTGGTCAAGACCTACGCCTCGTTCGGGCTCGCGTTCTTCTTCCGGCCCATCGGGGCCGCCGTCTTCGGCCGCGTCGGCGACCGGATCGGACGGCGCCCCACCCTGATCCTGGTGCTGCTGCTGATGACCGGCGCCACCACGCTCATCGGCCTGCTGCCCACGTACGACACGATCGGCGCCGCCGCCCCGTGGCTGCTCACCCTGGTGCGGATCCTGCAAGGGCTGTCCGCGGGCGGCGAGTTCGGCGGCGCGGTGGCGCTCATGACGGAGTTCGCCCCGCCCGGGCGCCGGGGGCTGTACGGGGCGTGGCAGTCGTTCACCGTCGCGCTGGGGCTGCTCGCGGGTGCCGGGACGGCCGCCGTCCTGGCCACCGCGCTGAGCGAGGAGGCTTTGAACGACTGGGGCTGGCGGCTGCCGTTCCTGCTGGCCCTGCCGATCGGGCTGACGGCGCTGTGGCTGCGGCTGAGACTGGAGGAGACCCCGTCGTTCCGGGAGACGGGCGGGCGGACCGGCGGGTCACGCCTCCCGGCGGCCACGCGCCGCGAGGTGGCCCGGGCCATCGTGCTGGGGGCGGGGCGCGTCATGGGCTGGGCCGCGGCCGGGTACACGTTCCTGGTCGTCATGCCCTCGTACCTCCAGGCCACCCTGGACGCCACGTTCCAGCAGGCGCTGATCGCCACCGTGGTGGCCAACGCGGGTTTCGCGGCCGCCATCCTCCCGGCGGGGCTGCTCAGCGATCGGATCGGACGGCGCCCGGTCATGCTGACCGGCGCCGCCCTGGTGACGGTGCTCGCCTTTCCGCTGCTCAACCTCCTTCAGGACCCCGACAGTTCGGCCCTCGTCCAGGGCGTGGCCGTGCTGGTGGCGGGCGCGGTGGTCGGGCTGATGGCGGGCCCCGGCCCGGCGATGCTCGCCGAGATGTTCCCGACCCGCGTCCGGTACACGGGGCTCGGGCTGGCGTACGCGCTGTCGAACGCCGTGTTCTCGGGGTGTGCCGGGCTGATCATCACCGAGGCCATCAAACGGACCGGCGAGGCGGACATCCCCGCGTACTACGTGGCGGCGACCGGCGCCCTCAGCCTGGTCTCCCTGGCCACCCTGCGCGGCGACACCCACCGGGGCACGCTGCGGGAGGAGGAGCGGCACCCGCCCCGGGACGAGAGCGAGGAGGAGACCCCATGCGCGTGATCGGACTGATGTCGGGCACATCCCACGACGCGGTGGACGCGGCGGCCGCCGATCTGGCCCTCGACGGCGACACCCTGGTGCTCGCCCCGCTGGGCCTGATCGGCGCCGCCTATCCGGACACGTTACGGACGGCGCTGGCCGCGGCGCTGCCACCGGCTGCCACCACCCTGGCGGACGTGTGCGCGCTCGACACCCGGATCGGCCAGGCGTTCGCCCGGCTCGCCGTCCGTGCCGACCGGGAGCTGTGTGACGGACGGGCCGACCTGATCAGCTCGCACGGGCAGACCGTGTACCACTGGGCCGAGGACGGCCGGGTGCACGGCACCCTCCAGATCGGGCAGCCCGCCTGGATCGCCGAGGCCACCGGCGCCCCCGTCGTCTCCGATCTGCGCAGCCGGGACGTGGCCGCGGGCGGCCAGGGGGCGCCGCTGGTCAGCCTGATCGACACGCTGTGGCTGCGCGGGCGGCCCGGGGTGTGCGCCGCCCTGAACCTGGGCGGCATCGCCAACCTCACCGTGGTCCCGCGGGCCGGGGAGCCGCTGGCGTTCGACACCGGCCCCGGGAACGCCCTCATCGACGCGGCGGTCCGGAAGCTGACGGACGGACGGCTCGACCACGATGCGGACGGCGCCCTCGCCGCGCGCGGCACCGTCCATCGCGGACTGCTGGAGCGGCTGCTGGCCGAGCCGTACTACGCGCTGCCGCCGCCCAGGACGACCGGCAAGGAACTGTTCCACCTCCCCTATCTGCGGGCCGCGTTGGCGGCCACCGGCCCGGTGGCGGACCACGACGTCGTCGCCACCGTCACCGAACTGACCGCCCGTACCGTGGCCGACGCGGCGCGCTCCGTCCACGCCACCGAGGTGATCGCCTCCGGTGGCGGGGTCCGCAACCCGAGCCTGATGGCCGCGCTGCGCCGCACGCTCGGCCCCATCGCGCTGCGGGTCTCCGACGACCTCGGGTTTCCGGCGGCGGCCAAGGAGGCGTACGCCTTCGCCGTCCTGGGCTTCCTGACCGCCCACGGCCTGGCGGGCACGGTGCCGAGCTGCACCGGCGCCCGTCACCCCGGCGTCCTGGGGTCGATCACCCCGGGACGGCGGCCGCTCGTCCTGCCGCCGCCGGACCGGCCGGCGCCGTCCCGGCTGGAGATCTTCCGCCGGTGAGGGTCCTCAGTCCTCCGGGATCTCCACCGGAGGTCCCGGGGCAGCTGCTGTTCGAACCACACCAGCTTGCCGGTGCTCAACCGGGTCGCGCCCCAGCGCCGGGCGAACTGGTTGACCAGGAACAGACCTCGGCCGCCCTCGTCGCCCGGGCGGGCGTGCAGCATCCTGGGCACGAACGGCGAGTCGTCGTCCACCTCGCAGCGCAGCACATCGGTGCGCAGCAGCCGCAGCGTCACCGGCCGGGAGGCGTAGCGGACGGCGTTGGTGACCACCTCGCTGACCATCAGTTCGGTCGGCTCCAGCAGCGAGTCCAGGCGCCAGCGGTGCAGGGTGCGGCGGGTGAGCCGACGGGCCCGGCCCGGGGTCTGCGGCTTCGGGTCCAGGAACCAGCAGGCGACGTTGTACGACGGGATGCCGTCGAAGCGGGCGGCGAGGAGCGCGATGTCGTCGTCGCGGTCCCTGGGCCCGACGGCGCCCACCGCCGCGTCGCACAGCAGCTCCAGCGGCGGGGGGTCGAGCACCTGGGCGGTGGTGTGCAGCCGGTCGCGCAACAGCTCGACCCCGGTGGTACATCGGTGTCGCGGGACTCCACGAGACCGTCGGTGTACAGCAGCAGGGTGGCCCCGGTGGGCGCGAACATCTCCACCGTCTCGAAGCTGACGCCGCCGACGCCGACCGGCGGGCCGGGCGGGATCCGCAGCACCTGGCCACGGCCTCCCGGCTGGAGCAGCACCGGGGGCGGATGACCGGCGTTGGCCATCAGCAGCCGGTGCGCGATGGGGTCGTAGATCCCGTAGAGACAGGTGGCCATGTGCTGGCTGCCCAGCCGCTGGGCCTGTTCGTCGAGGTGGTGCAGCACCTCGTCCGGCGACAGATCGAGACCGGCGAGGGTCTGCACGGTGGTGCGGAGCTGGCCCATGATCGCGGCGGAGGTCATGGAGTGGCCCATGACGTCACCGATGACGAGGGCGACGCGGTTGCCGGGCAGCGGGATCGCGTCGTACCAGTCGCCGCCGATCCGCGCGGTCTTCGAGGAGGGGAGATAGCGGGTGGCCAGCCGGACGCCGATGGGTTCGGGCAGCGAGGCGGGCAGCATGGCGCGCTGGAGGGCGTCGGCGACGGACACCTCGCGCCCGTAGAGCACCGCCTTGTTCATGCCGAGGACGGTGTGGGTGGCGAGCTGGGAGGCGACCAGCAGATCGTCGCCGGTGAAGGGCGGCCGGTCGGGGTGGCGTACGAGGACGGCGGCGCCCATGACGGTGTGCTCGCGGCCGCGCAGCGGAGCGATGATCAGCCGTCGGCCGGGCGGCACCGGGCCGGGGGCCGCCCACCGCGGGGCTCAGCAGCTCGGCGACCGCGGCGGCGATTCCGGGGACGTCCCCGAACGCGGGGCGCCCGGCGGCCAGCAGATCCGCGAGCCGGCCGCTGACGCTGAGCCGGGCGAAACCGGGCGGGGCTCCCGGCCCCGCCTCCGGTACACATTCCGGTCCGGCTGCGTGTGGGCACAGGACGAGCGGTCCCGGCGGCTCCTCGTCCCCGGCGGGCAGCGGATCGCGCAGATGCACCACGGCCGCGTCGGCGAAGGCGGGCACGGCGGCCCGGCACAGCTCGTGCAGCGTCTCGTCGAGGTCCATGCCCCGGGCGATCTGCCGGGTGGCGGTGTCGAGGTAGCGCAGCCGGTCGGTCTGCGGCCCGGTGCCGTACGCCGCCTCCTCCCGCAGATGCTCCACGCCGGGCGGGTCCGGGCCGGACTGCGGTGGCGGGGTCCGGCGGGAGGGCGCGGCGGGCCCCACGGCCCGGCCGCCCGGTCGGTCCGGGCCTTCCTGGGGGGGTGGGGTACGCCATCAGCTGTGCCGTTCGTTGCCGATGCGGTACGGGTACGGATGCGGATTCAGCCGCCCCGTCGGCACCGGAGGAAGATCTGCTCCTCGGGCGGGACGTCCGAGGAGGCCGGTGCGTAGGTGTAGGACGACTCGCCGACGATCTCGAAGCGGGCCGCCTCGATGACCTCGCGCAGATCGTCCCGCAGATAGCCGGTGACCCGGATGGTGGAGCGGAGGAACGGGATCGAGAAGTCGTCCACGTCGGCCTCCACCATCGACAGGGCGAACAGCCCGCCGGGCGACAGCAGGCGGTGGATGGTGCCCAGCGCGAGCGGGATCTCGGCGCGGCGCAGCATCAGCAGCGAGAAGAACGCCGTGACCGCGTCGAACCGGCCGAGGTCGAGCGGGCCCCCGGTCCGCAGATCGGCGATGTCCGCCTGGTGGAAGGAGGCGCCGGGGACATAGGACCGGGCGAGCCGCACCATTCCGGCGGACAGGTCGACACCGGTGACCCGGAGCCCGGCGCCGGTCAGCTGGCGCGCGGTGGGCAGCCCGGTGCCGCAGCCCAGGTCGAGCACCCGGGATCCGCGCGGGAGCAGGCCGATCAGCCACTCGCCTGCGGCGAGCTGGCCGTCCTTGTGCGGGAACGCCTCGTCGTAGCGGTCGCCGATGGCGTCGAACGCCTCGGCCTGACCGGTGCGGTCGAGCCGCATGTTCCCGTAGCCGGTGTCGCCGGTCCCGTTGTTCACGGACACATCCCCGGAGTTTTCGACGTCACCCCCCATTCTCCTCGCATTCCGGGCCCGCGCCACGGTCCGGGCACGCTTTCCGGGGCGGTCAGCCGGTGCTCCCCTTCGGCTTCTCGTCGTCCACGATCTCCGCGTCCACGACCTCGTCGGCGTCCGCCTGCGACTGGTCCTGGCCTCCGTCGCCGCTCCCGCCCCCGCCCGGGGTCCCGGACTGCCCTTGCGCCTGGGCGTAGAGGGCGGTGCCGATCTTCTGTCCGACGGTGGCGGCCTTGTCGGTGGCGTCCCGGATCGCGGCGGTGTCCTCGCCCTTCAGCGTCTCCTTCAGCTCCGCGATCGCCGTCTCGGCCTCCTCCCGGACGTCCTGCGGCACCTTCCCGGCCTGGTCGCGCAGCAGCTTCTCGGTCTGGTACACGAGGGATTCGGCCTGGTTGCGGGTCTCGGCGGCCTCGCGGCGCTTGTGGTCCTCCTCCGCGTACTGCTCGGCCTCGCGCATCATGCGGTCGATGTCGTCCTTCGGCAACGCGGAACCGCCGGTGACGGTCATCCGCTGCTCCTTGCCGGTACCCAGATCCTTGGCGGAGACGTGCATGATGCCGTTGGCGTCGATGTCGAAGGCCACCTCGATCTGCGGCACCCCACGCGGGGCGGGCGGCAGCCCCGTCAGCTCGAACATCCCGAGCTTCTTGTTGTACGCGGCGATCTCGCGCTCGCCCTGGAACACTTGGATCTGCACCGAGGGCTGGTTGTCCTCGGCGGTGGTGAAGACCTCCGAGCGCTTGGTGGGGATCGTGGTGTTGCGCTCGATCAGCTTGGTCATGATGCCGCCCTTGGTCTCGATGCCCAGGGACAGCGGGGTGACGTCCAGCAGCAGGACGTCCTTCACCTCGCCCTTGAGCACACCGGCCTGGAGGGACGCGCCGATGGCGACGACCTCGTCCGGGTTGACGCCCTTGTGCGGCTCCTTGCCGGTCAGCTCCTTGACCAGGCCGGTCACCGCGGGCATCCGGGTCGAGCCGCCGACCATGATCACATGGTCGATGTCGGAGGTCTTGACCCCGGCGTCCTTGATCGCCTGGTGGAAGGGGGCCTTGCAGCGCTCCAGCAGGTCCTCGGTCAGCTGCTGGAACTGCGAACGGGTGAGCTTCTCGTCCAGGTGCAGCGGGCCCTCGGCGGACGCGGTGATGTAGGGCAGGTTGATCGCGGTCTCGGTCGCCGCGGACAGTTCGATCTTGGCCTTCTCGGCGGCCTCGCGCAGCCGCTGCACCGCCATCTTGTCCTTGCCCAGATCGACCCCGTAGTTGTTCTTGAACTGCTTCACCAGGTGGTCCACGACCCGCTGGTCCCAGTCGTCGCCGCCGAGGTGGGTGTCGCCGTTGGTGGCCTTGACCTCCACCACGCCCTCGCCGATCTCCAGCAGCGAGACGTCGAAGGTGCCGCCACCGAGGTCGAAGACCAGGATCCGCTGGTCGTTCTCCCGGTCAAGGCCGTACGCCAGGGCGGCCGCCGTGGGCTCGTTGATGATCCGCAGCACCTTCAGCCCGGCGATCTCGCCCGCCTCCTTGGTGGCGGTGCGCTGGCTGTCGTTGAAGTACGCGGGGACGGTGACGACCGCGTCCGTGACGTCCTCGCCGAGATACGCCTCCGCGTCGCGCTTGAGCTTCTGGAGCACCCGCGCGGAGATCTCCTGCGCGGTGTAGCGCTTGCCGTCGACGTCGCCCGTGGCCGGGAAGTGCCAGTGCTCCTCCCCCATGTGGCGCTTGACCGACCGGGCGGTGCGGTCCACGTTGGTCACCGCCTGGCGCTTGGCCACCTCGCCGACCAGCACCTCACCGTTCTTCGCGAAGGCGACCACCGAGGGGGTGGTCCGGGCGCCTTCGGTGTTGGTGATGACGGTGGGCTCACCGCCTTCGAGGACCGCGACCACGGAGTTCGTCGTCCCCAGGTCGATACCGACTGCGCGGGTCATCTCGAACCACCTCCCGATACGCCTCCAAGTATCCCAAAAGATGCGTTACGCGGCGGTGGGCCGGGGATCAGTCCCCGAGGTGGTCGACCTCGCGCATCCGGTTCGTCGCGTCGAGGGCGGCGACCTTGTAGGACTCGGCGAAGGTCGGATAGTTGAACACCGCGTCGACCAGGTAGTCGACGGTCCCGCCGCAGCCCATCACCGCCTGGCCGATGTGGATCAGCTCGGTCGCGCCCGTGCCGAAGCAGTGCACCCCGAGCAGCCGCCGGTCGTGCGGGGACACCAGCAGCTTCAGCATGCCGTGCCCGTCGCCGACGATCTGGCCGCGGGCCAGCTCGCGGTAGCGCGACACCCCGACCTCGAACGGCACCTTCGCGTCCGTCAGCTGGTCCTCGGTCCGGCCGATGAAGCTGATCTCCGGGATGGAGTAGATCCCGATGGGCTGGAGGTCGTGGATCGGGTTCACCGGCTCGTCGCACGCGTGGTACGCCGCGCTGCGGCCCTGCTCCATGGAGGTCGCGGCCAGCGCCGGGAACCCGACCACGTCCCCCACCGCGTAGATGTGCGGCACGGCCGTCCGGTAGTGCTCGTCCACCGCGATCCGGCCGCGCCGGTCGGCGGTGAGCCCCGCCCGCGCGAGGTCGAGCCCCTCGGTCATCCCCTGCCGCCCCGCGGAGTACATCACCGCGTCGGCCGGGATCTTCTTCCCGCTCTCCAGCACGGTCAGGGTGCCGCGCTCGTGCCGCTCGACGGCCGCGACCGTCTCGCCGAAGCGGAAGGTGACGGCGAGGTCCCGCAGCCGGTACCGGAGCGCCTCGACGATCTCGACGTCGCAGAAGTCGAGCATGCCGTCCCGCTGCTCGACCACGGTGACCTTGCTGCCCAGCGCGGCGAACATCGAGGCGTACTCGATGCCGATCACCCCGGCCCCCACGATGACCATGGAGCGCGGCACCCGCTCCATGCTGAGGACGCTGTCGGAGTCCATGACCGTGCGCTCGTCGAACTCCACGCTCGCCGGGCGGGCCGGGCGGGTGCCGGTGGCGATCACGATGTGCCGCCCGGTCAGGAGCTGCTCCCGGCCGGAGGCGTCCGTCACGGCCACGGTGTGGTCGTCCACGAACCGTCCGGTGCCGGAGAACAGCGCCACCCGGTTGCGGGAGAGCTGATTGCGGACGACGTCCACCTCGCGGCCCACCACATGCCGGGTGCGCGCCGTCAGATCCGCGACCGTGATCTCTTCCTTGAGGCGATAGCTCTGGCCGTACAGATCCCGCTGGGTCAGCCCGGTGAGGTAGAGCACCGCCTCGCGCAGGGTCTTGGACGGCACGGTCCCGGTGTGCAGGGACACCCCGCCCACCATGTCCGGCCGGTCGACGACGGCGACCCGGCGGCCGAGCTTGGCCGCCGCGATGGCGGCCTTCTGGCCGCCGGGGCCGGATCCGATGACAAGCATGTCGAAGTCGGTCACGGAAGGAGTCTGTCACCCGGGCACACCTGCCGGAAGGCCGTTCAACCGCTCAACCTGCCCCATACGGCACCCCCTTGAGGAACGAAGGACACCAGCAGAACCAGCGCGACCAGCCCGGCGGGCAGGCCGGGCGCGGCCGGAGCGGCGTACGTGACCAGCAGCCCGCCGAGCGCCGCGCCCACGACGAGGGAGGCGAGCAGCGCCAGGCTGACCCAGCGCACCCGGCCGTCGCGGGCCACGTCGACGAGCAGGCCGGTCAGGGTGCCGGTGAGGTAGGTGGTGGACATCCCCGGCGGTCCGACGGCACGCACCAGACCGCTCTGGCCGCCCATGGCGAGCGCGGCCACCGCGAGCAGCCCCAGCCGCGCGCCCCCGCCCGGGTCGCCGCCCGCCGAGGCCCACACCGCCCACAGCCCGCCGAGCGCGAGC
>NZ_RIBZ01000252.1:0-18244 GCF_003721215.1 Streptomyces botrytidirepellens | reverse complement strand
GGTCCACATCCCTGGACCCGCCCGGTGGCACGGCACCCACCCGTTCGTACGGTGGTCAGGTCACGCCGCCGTGGGCTCGGCCTCGGTCGGCGCACCCTCCGTGGCCCCGGCCGGCTTCGGCGCTCGGAAGGCACCTGCCGCCCCGAAAATCACCGCTGAGACGGCCAGCGCCAGCACGGTGAACCCGGCAACGCCCCTGAAGCCGTCGAACTCGGTGAGCAGCACACCACCGACCAGGCCGCCGATCGTCGTACCCGCGTACAGCGCGGTCGTCGACAGCGACGACACCGTGCCACGGGCGGCCGTCGTCTGCGCCAGCAGCATCGCCATGAAGATCGGGTAGCCGAGGCCGAGGACGGCAGACCCGGCCGCGAGACCGGCGATCGCCAGACCCAGGTTGGGCGCGAACGGCACAGCGCTGTAGATGACGATCAGGCCCGTGAACACCACGGCGAGCGTGCGGTGTTCGCCGATCTTCCGGATGAGGCGGTTACCGAAGATGGACGTGATGGCCATGCCGACGCCCAGCGCCATCATCGCGGCGCCGACGGCGCTGACGCCCAGGTCGAAGTCCTTGTGCAGCCAGGAGCCGATGAACGAGATGGTCTCGAACACACCGGTCTGGTAGGCGAGGTAGGCCAGCAGGTACCAAGTGAAGGTCTTCGACCTGAACAGCTCGGCGTACGTCCCGACGATGCCGGTGGCCGCGCCCTGTGCCCGGGCCGATGGAACTGAAGGGAACGCCTTCCAGAGCAGCAGCCAGGCGACACCCGACAGTGCGGCGACCACGAAGAACGGCACGTGCCAGGAGGAGGCCGCCAGCCAGCCGCCGACCGGGACACCGACGACCTGCGAGATGGACATGCCTGCCCCGGCGATGCCCATCGTTTTCATGATCGCCTCGGGGGCCACCAGGACCGGGATGGACGCCCAGATCTGCGGGGTGCACAGCGCCGCGAACATGCCGGCCAGGAAGCGGAAGAGAATCATCGTCCACAGGCCCTGCGCCACGCCGCACAGCGCGGTGGCCACCGCAAACCCGGCGAAGCCGAGCAGGAGCACGCCCCGCCGGTCGCGTCCGTCCGACAGCGGGCCGGCCACCAGGGCGAACAGCGCGAACCCGAGGGCGTAGGCGCTGACCATCCATCCAGAAGTACTAGTAGAGACATCGAACTCGTCGGCCAGCGTGGGCAGCATCGGGGCGACCAGGAACGTGTCGGTTCCGATGACGAACATGGTCGCGAACGCCAACCACGCGATGACCGTGCTGGATGCGGGGGCACGACCGTGCGTCGTGTTCTGTGCCTGTGTCACGGTTTTCCTTTCACATCATTCGATGTCTCGAGGGCCCGGCCCCACAGCTCGGTCGGCCGTAGGGCAGGTCGTGACGTCGGCACCGGCGACGAAGGTCCGGCGGATCACGACGTCGGTGGTAACGGGGGCCATGCGGGCCAGGGAATCCCGGGGGTTTCCGGAAGTCGCACGGGTGAGTCTGCGCGCCCCGCACGGGGGCCGCCACAAGCGACGGGGAACTATGTCAGGTCGGCTCACGGCTGGAGCCGACGGGTGCGCCAGCCGTCGCCGGAGCGCTCGTAGACCAGGCGTTCGTGTAGCCGGTCCGCACCGTTGGCCCAGAACTCCAGGGCGTCGAAGCGCAGCAGAAAGCCCGCGTAGCCCTCGGGCCGCGGCAGCGGGTCTCCGTGCTGGGCGAGCCGTGCGACCTCGGCGCGCAGCGCGTCGAGGTCGTGAAGTTCCTCGCTCTGCCGGGCCGCCACCGACATCGGGTGGGTGAACGGTGGGCGGGAAAACCAGAGTTCGTCGGCGACGGCGGTGGAAAGACGCTCCACCGCGCCGGTGACGACGAGTTGCTGACTGGTCTCGCGCCAGTACAGCACCACGGACGCCCAGGGATTGGCGGTCATTTCGCGGCCTTTGCGGCTGCCGACGTGGGTGGCGAAAACGAACCCGTCGTCCTCGATCCGGTTCAGCGCGACCATGCGGGTCGAGGGGCGGCCGTCGGTGCCGGCGGTGGCAAGTGCCAGCGCCCGCTGCTCACGCACGCCGAGGCGTACGGCCTCATCGAACCAGGCGCGTAGCAGTGGCACCGGGTCGGCAGGCGGCGCGTGGAACTCGGGAAAGAGGATGTCGACGGTGCCGGTGAGGGTCTCCGACCTGGCCGTGGTCATGGGTGGGTTGCCTCCGTGTGTCGGTGAGGATGCTGGTGAGGGAGGGTGCAGGGTGGAGGGCTGGGCTCGTCACACCTGCGATGTGCCGTGGGCGAAGACGGCACCGTTGCCGCCGACCTCGACCTCGGCGACCTGCTCGCCCGTGCCCTTGGCGCGGGCGAGCATCAGGGAGGGGCGGGCGATGTCGACACCCCGAAGGATCTCGATGCGTCGCCCGTACTCCGCGAGGCCATGGCGGGCCAGATGGACGGCGAGGGGGCCAGCGGCGGATCCGGTCGCCGCGTCCTCGACGACGCCGTACGCCGGCGAGAACATGCGGCTGCGCCACTGGGTTCCGGAGCCGGCGAAGCAGTTGGTGGCCATGTCCGGGAATCGGGCGAGGGCGCGGTGGTCCGGGTCGAGCGCGGACAACGCCTCCACGCTCTCCAGACCGACGAAGACGTGCCGGGGGCCATTGCGGTAGATCTCCACGGGCAGGGTGGATGTCTTCAGGCCAAGCGCGTCGAGGAGTTCGTCGGCGTACTCGAAGGGCTCCCAGGTGGGCACGGGCTGACGCATCCGGGTGGCGATCGCGCGACCGTCGGCGGGTGCCCGGCGAAAGGCAGTTCGTTGACCGGGGTGAAGATGCGGATGCGGGCGTCGCCGCCGTCCTGCGGGGTGAGGACGAAGGTGGTCTCCGACAGGTTCGTCTCACGGGCGACCGCCTGCATGCGATCGGCGGGCAGGTCGTCTGCCTCGAAGAAGACGGCCACGACGTCCCGGATCGCGGTGGCGACGATGCGGGGGCCCTCCTGGGTGAGCACCGACTCGGCGTGGAACTGCATCGACGCGAAGTGCGGGCCGCGCAGTGCGTGCACCTCGCCGGTGTCCGTGTCCCGGCTGACCTCGACAGCTCCGACACCGTCGACGTCAGCCTTGTCGTCGTGGGCGACGGCCGCGAAAGTGTTGTAGAAGCCGACCCGTTCACGGGCTCCGAAGAGATCGATCTCCTTCTGTGTGCCCTGGTTGGGCACGTCCCGGCGGCGCAGCGGGAAGCCGAGCCTGCAGCTGAGCACCTGATGACTGAGGCACACGGCGAGAAAGGGCCGCCGCTCGGCGAGGAGGGTGTCCACCGCACCACGCAGGTGGGCGATCTTGGGATGGTCCGTCTCGGCCGGGTCGCCGGGGCCGGCGGTCTCGGGGCGGTGGAGAAGGGCGTACGGTCCCGGGTCGTCGGCCTGGACTATCCGGGAGAGCAGGTCGTCCGCGGCGGAAGCGAGAGGCTCGAGCAGGTCGGAGCGGAAGAAGGCGCTGTAGCGCCACTTGATGAGCTGCCAGGCCCCCCGCGGCCATCGTTTCCGAACGGCCTACCTCTCGGTAGGTGCTGCGGGAACACCACACAGCCGTCTCGCAGGGGACCGGACCACACTGTGGACCGCACTTCGGCCACCCGGGCGACCGGATTCCGCTTGCCCAGTGCAAATGCGCCTCCCTAGGCTCGCGAGGCCTGTTCCGGTCTCTTGTGTGGGGGGCTCAGTTGACAGCTGAGGACGCGCCGACGGATTCCCCGGCATTGACCGTCCTGGAGCTCCTCGCCCAGGAGGCGCCGCCCGCGCGGCTGGAGGAACTCCAGCGCATCGCACGGCGGCAGGGCATGGCGCCCGAGCAGCTGGCCGAGCTGGAGCAGGCGATCCGGCTGGCCCGGGACGTCAACGCGTCGGCCGAACAGCGACGCCGACGCGAGGCCGGACTCGCAGCCCTCATCGACGCCACGCGGGACATGGCCTTACGCGACGACTTGGACGAGCTGCTGGACGCCATCACCTGCCACGCCCGCCGACTGCTCAACTTCGACATGGCGTACGTCAGTCTGCGGCTGCCCGACCGCGGTTCGTACGTGCGCAACTCGGACGGCGAGACCACCGCGAACAGTGTCGGTCTGGAGATTGACAGTGGCTTCGGCCTCGGCGAGTGGGCGCAGACGAAGCAAGCACCGTTCTGGACCTCCGACTACCTCGCCGACGACCGCTTCCCTCACTCGCGGAAGATCGACGAGGTGGTCAGCGCGGAAGGGCTGCACGCAGTCCTCGCCGTACCGATGAGCCAGAGCGGTACCGTGGTCGGGGCACTGTACGGGGCTCACCGAGAAATCCGGCACTTCACCCCCGACGACGTCAGCCTGCTGCGTTCGCTCGCCGTGCTCTCGGCGTTCGCGATCGAGGAGATCCGGCGGATGGGCCGCATCCAGGCCCGAGCGGCCGACGCGGAAGCAGTCGGCGCCCGTCTCGCCGAACGCTTGGGCCGAATGGAGCGGCTGGCGGAACTCCAGGGCCGGCTGACCGGGCTGGTGCTGGGAGGCGGTGCCCTGCGCGACGTTGTCGAGACTGCGGGTGCCGAGCTGGACGGCGTCCTGGTGCTGCGGCGCGCCGACGGGCGCACCCTGGCGGCCACCGGCGAGCTGCCCGTGCTGGACCCGGACTGCACCGTCAAGGCCATCGCCGACTCCCACGCCACCGGCGCCCCGGTCGCCGTGACGGACACGGTGTGGGCCGCCCACGTCACCACGGGCGTCGCGGCCCCGGGCATCCTGCTGTTACAGCGCGAGTCCCCGCTCACCAGCGAGGACGGGCTGCTGCTGTATGCCGCGGGCCAGACGGCCGCACTGGTGCAGTTGTTCGGGCACAGTGCCGGTGCGGCCGCGGGCCCGGCTCGCGACGAATGTCTGGACGCCCTCCTCACTACCTCCCATCCGCCGCGGGGCATGGCCGAGCGGGTGCGCCGACTCGGCCTCGACCCCGACGGGCGACACGTCGTGCTCGCCGTACGGCCGGAAGGGGCCAAGCAGGGCGAGGCCGCCGTATGGGCCTCGTCGTACTCCTATAGGCACTACGGGCTGAAGACCGTCCGCGGCGACTGCCTGGTCCTGCTGTTGCCCGGGACCGACGCCTCGTCTGCGGCGCGGGCCGTCGGCGACGAGCTCTCCCGCTTCCTCGGGCATCCGGTCACCGTCGGCGCAGCAGGCCCGGCCGCCGGGCTCGCCCCGGTCGCCGAGGTGTACCAGGAGGCCCGCCGCTGCCTGGACGCGCTCGTGTCACTGGGTGGCACGGGCGGTACGGCCGCGGCGCACGATCTGGGCTTTCTCGGTCTGCTGCTGTCCGACGACCATGATGTCGAGGCATTCATCGCATCCACGGTGGGCGCGGTGGTCGACTATGACCGCAAGCGTTCCACCCATCTCGTGGCCACGTTGGAGGCGTACTTCACCTCGGGCAGCAGCCCGATGCGAGCCGCCGGGCACCTCCATGTGCACACCAATACCGTCTCACGTCGTCTGGAGCGCATAACCGAACTGCTGGGCCCGGACTGGCAGAAGCCCGCGAACGCCCTGGAACTCCAGCTGGCGCTGCGCCTGCTGCGGGCCCGGGACGCGGTCTGCCGGCACACCGACAACACGGGCGAAGGAGCAGGAACGCAGTAGGCGCTCACGCCGAGTCCGCCAGGTGAGGCGCGGTGCCACTGCCCGCGAGGGCCACGACCGCGTGGGCGGCGGAGGCCAGGGTGATGTGGCGGTGCCAGCCGCTGAAGGAGCGCCCCTCGAAGTCCTTGAGTCCGACATGTTCACCGACCTCCTCCAGATCGCGGCGGGCCCGCCCGGCCAGCTTGGTCATCCGCAGCAGCGTGCCGACCGGCACGGAGGCCATGTTGGTGATCCACATCGCCGTGGGCGCATGGCTGCCGCTCTCCCACTCTCCAAGCAGCATGAGCTCTCCCTCCCTGGTGCCGTCCCGGCCCGGCCGTCCGGATCTGGCCGCGCCTCCCACCCGGACTGCGACGGCGACCGAGTCGCAGCGGGTGCGGGAGGGACTCGCGGGGTCGATCCACTCGACCCGTCGGCCGAGCCCGCGCACCGCCGCGAGGACCTGCTGAGCGCCGAGCGGTCCGACACCGTAGCCGGGCAGGGCGGGCTCGCGCACCGTGATCGGGGAAGCGCCGCCGGCCCGGACGATGACGGGCACTCCGGCCTGGGTGAACCGTCCGACGGTGGCGGCGATCCGGGTGACGTGCGTGTTGAGCACCACCGGCCGCACCGGAACCTGCCAGGACGTCAGCGCCATCAGGACGGCAGCGGAGGCGCACTCCTCCGCCGTCTCTTCGCCGACGGCCTCCGGGATATCGGCTCGGCGCCGCCGGTTGTCGTCCTGCACCCAGGTCTCCGGCAGATGCAGCCGCCAGTGCACGGGTACGCTGAACATCTCGTTGGCGTACCACACCCCAAAGGCGTGCTGGCCACGGAACGCGTGCCCGAGGCAGGGGTCGAACACACGGTCCACTCCGACGGACTGGTGGCCGGCCTTGAGGATCGGCATGGACCGAACCACCCATGCCTGTGGGGCGACGACCTGCTCCAGGTGGGCGGCGAGCGCTTCACGCACCGGCATCCAGTCCCAGGTAGAGCTGGAAATGAAGTGGTGCAGGCTCTGTTCGGCGGCCGGTCCACCGACGTGGGCGGCGACGTTGCGGATGGACTTGCGGCCGCGGGCCCTGAGCAGGCCACGCAGGTACTGCTCGCCCTTCTCCCGCTGATCCCGTCGGACGAACGAGGTGAACAGCACGTCGGCCAGCTCCCGGGTCAGCGCTTCGCGCGCGTCCAGCAGACCACCGGCGGCAGGCCGCGGACGTCTTCGCCCCAGATCCACGTCCATTCCTGACACACTCATGGGCCTTCCCCCTCTTCATGCTGTGGCGGTGGTCGGTCCGCCCCTGCCGATCTTCGCCGCCGAGGGGCCGGGAGCACGAGGTGCCAGGGCCCCAGAATGACTACTTCAGACGGTCGCCCCGCCACACCCCCGGGCGGGGCGCTGTGGCCTCAGCGATCGCGCCGGGGTTCGGCCAGACGGCCGATCCCCGACGTATCCGCAAGTCAGAAGGTTTCTGCCCGCGTAGCGCGTGGTGGGGCGGGTGGGACTCGAACCTCATCCGGTGACCCATCTCACCTGCGGTTTTGCCGGAGAACCGGACATCTCCATCCGATTCGATCCTGCCGCGTCCTCCTCGATCCGACTCGATCCGTCGCGGTGAGGCAATCGCCTCACGCCTTCGAGGGCCTCAGCGAGTCCCCACCATGGACAGCCCAGCCCGCACGCGGCACCACCGGCGAGCCGCGAGCAGTGGACACCCACAGAACTCGTACTATATCTTGTACAAGTCAAGAGAGGGGGCAGCAACCATGTCCATCACCGCCAGCGAGGCGCGCCAGAACCTGTTCCCATTGATCGAGCAGGTCAACGAGGACCACGCCCCGGTTCACATCACCTCCCGCAAGGGGAACGCCGTCCTGATGTCCGAAGAGGACTTCACCTCCTGGACGGAGACGGTGCACCTCCTACGCTCCCCCAAGAACGCCCGCCGCCTGCTCGACTCCATCGCCGAGGCTGAGGCCGGCGAAACGCAGAGGCGTGAGCTGATCGACCCCGACGCGGGCCAGGCGTGAAGATCTCGTTCACATCGCACGCCTGGGAGGACTACACCTACCGGGCCGAGAATGACCGCAAGATGGTCGAACGCATCAACAAACTGATCGCCGACACGATGCGTGACCCCTTCAAGGGCATCGGCAAACCGGAGCCGCTGAAGGGCGACCTTCCAGGTTATTGGTCCCGGCGGATCGACGACACGCATCGGCTCGTGTACAAGCCGACCGACGACGAGTTGATCATCGTCCAGGCGCGGTACCACTACTGATCCGAGCCGCCAGGAGGCCCCTTCACCTGCGCGTGAAGGGCTGCCCGTGGTTCCGATTTCCGGGCAGCCCGGAGACGGGCGGGGGCTCGGACAAAGTGCACCATGTCCCTCCCCCTCCGCCGTTGTCGATCTGCTCGTGCCCGTTTCCGCGGTGCCGATGTCTCGCTTGCTTCGGGATGGAGATCCATGGCGCACCGGTCCTCGGCAGCCTTGTCCGCCCCGGCCACCTCACGCCGCATCAGACCGTGAACTCCCGGATCACCGTGTTCCGGAACACCGCCTGCCCGTCGATCGTGAACAGCGCAAGTTCTGTGTCGGACGGGTCGGGGAAGGCCTCGGTCGAGTGCACATACCGGCCGTCGCCGACGAACATCTCGACGGACGTGCGGTCGACGAGGATACGCAGGCGGACCATGCGGGCAGACGGGTCGAAGGGCGTCCGGCTCTCCTGCCAGCGGCCGGAGGTGTCGGGGCTGACGGTGTAACCGCGGTTGACGAAGGCGTAGTCGCCGTAGATCCCCGCGTCGATGTGCCGCCCACCGTCCGACGACCGCCGCAACTGGAGCCCGGCGCCGACCAGTTGGTCCCAGGTGATCTCACAGGTCAGCTCGTACGCGGTACCCGTGTAGTCGAGCAGTCGCGTGCCGTCGACCGTGATGTCACCGAGGTTCACCGTGCGCGACACATGGTCGTCCAGGGCCGCCACCGGCTGGGACGCCAGGTAGTACGTACCCGACGACGCGTGCTTCAGCCGCACCTCGCGGACGATCGAGTCGGTGCCGTTGAAGCCGTCGCACTCGATCGTGGGCGTGGTGTTCGCGTAGTCCCAGTGGTTCATCCATCCGATCGCGTACCGTGCGGCCGGGTCCAGGACCCCGTTTGCGTCACGTTTGTCGAAGGTGACCGCCGCGTACCAGTCCCAGCCGTGGTCCAGCCACTGGGGATCGGACGCGTCGGCGGTGAAGGTCGTGCCGTCGAAGGAACCCGTCCAGTACGCGAACGTACTCGGCAGCCCGGAGCCCTTGCCATTGGCGCTGACGCCCAGTACCCACTTCCAGGTCCCGTCCTCCGCCCTGATGCGGAACAGGTCGGGGCACTCCAGGACGCCGATGCCGCCCTTGATGAAGCCGCCGACGTACGTCCACGCCTTGAGGTCGGCGGAGTGGTAGAAGCCCACTTTGTCGTTCTCGGCAAGCGCCATCACCCACCGACCGCGCTCCTCGTCGCGGATCACCTTGGGATCGCGGAAATCCCGTACGCCGGGGTTGGGGAGGACCGGGGCGGTGCCGTGATTCGTGAAGGTGCGGCCGCCGTCCGTCGAGTAGTACAGGTACTGCGCCTGGGTGATGTCGTCGGGCGCCATGGTGGCGATGACGATCACCGCGCCCGCGCCGAAGCCCGCCGTGTCGTCCGTGTCGACCACCGCCGAGCCGGACCAGACATCGCCATTGGGGGTCGTGTCCTTCGGCACGGCGACGCCTCGGTCGGTGAAGGAGACGAGGTCGGTGCTGGTGGCCAGGCGCCAGGTGGTGCCGGCCGTCGTGCCGCCTGTCGAGTAGTCGGGGTTGTAGAGGTAGTAGTAGTGGTACTCGCCGTTGATCCAGATCGGGCGCTGCGGGTCGTTCATCCACTGGTCGGGGACCGTGAAGTGGTACTCGGCGCGGTAGCTGCCCGTGCACGCGGCCGTCGCCTCGCGGGGCACCGCCACCGCCGGTCTCACGAGGTCCGGCAGCAGAGCACCGGCGGCGCCGACGGCCGAGGCCGTCAGCAGCGACCGCCTGGACAGAGTCCCCCCAGGGCCCAGTGAACTCCTCTTCATGCCACGCATCGTGCGGCTCCCTTCCCCGACACCGTCGTCGGGACGCGGCTCATGGGACCGGAACCGTATACCTAACTCGTTAAAGGTCAACCCTTCGCGCACCGTCCGTTCACGTGACTTCCCGTCCGTACACGCCCCTTGACAGAGCCGTAACGGGGTTCTCATCATCGTGGAACAAAACTTCGGCTAACTCGAGTTAGGCTCGCCGATGACCGACTCGTTCCTCTCCCGACGGGCCCTGATGCGCTACGGCGCATACGGCGCCGGAGCCGCCGCTCTCGCCGGTGTCGCGGCCGGCTGGGACCGCCTCACCGCCGCCGACATCCCCGGCCGAGACGACGGCTCGCTCGTCATCGCCACCCTGGGCTCCGCCTTCAACCCCGAGGCGCAACGCGCCCTGCGCGACGGATTCCGCGAGGCCCACCCCGACATCAAGCTCCGTATCAACCCCGTACAGGCCTACGACTGGTCGGACTTCTTCTCCAAGATCCTCACCCAGATCGCCGCGGGCACGGCACCCGACCTCGTGTACGTCGCCACCGAGGGCGTGCAGCTCTTCGCCCGGCGGCTCGGCGTACCGCTGGACGAGTGGGCGAAGCGGGACGCGGCCGAGCTGCGCGCGTACTTCGCCGACGTCCATCCCTCGCTGGTCGAGTCAATGATGTACGAGGGGAGCCTCTACCAGCTGCCGGTCGAGTTCAACGCGGCCGACATGTACCTCAACAACCGGGTCCTCGAACGCGCGGGCGCCGACCTCCCTGACGACGACTGGACCCGCGACGACTTCACGGCGCTGCTGCGGACGATGAAACGCAGCAACGGCGCCCGGTTCACCCCGTACTTCTGGACCAACCGTCTGTGGGGCGGAGTGGTCCCCTGGCTCTTCGCCAACGGCACCAACCTCCTCGCCGAGTCCAAGGCCCCCGGGGGCGACTGGCTCTGGAACTCCTTCTATCCCGAGGCGGAACGGCGCGGCCGGGGCGGCGGCTACCGGTGGACGACACCCCAAGCCGACTCCGACCGCGTCGCGGAGGTCTACGACTACCTCGCCTCCCTCATCCAGGAGGACCTGTGCACCCGGCCGGAGGGTGGCGACGGCCGGAACCTCGTCGGCGTGTTCTCCACCGGCCGCGTCGGTGTCACGCCCGCGGGCGGCTTCTGGGCGGGCGGCTTGCACCAGGCGGGCATGAAGCCGACCGACTACGACGTCCGGTACTTCCCGCGCCGACGCACGCGACGTCACCAGTTCGGCGCCGCCGGGTACGCGCTGCTGCGCACGTCGAAGATGCGGGACGAGGCCTGGGAGTTCATCAAGTACACCGTCCGCAAGGACGTGATGACCCAGCTCTTCGCAGCCAACCAGACCACTCCGGCCCGCCGCTCCATGGTCGATGAGGCCCGCTACCAGGAGACCGGCCCGGCCCACTGGCAGGTCTTCTACGACACCCTCGACAAGATCCCCACCACCGGCCCGATCCCGGCCCCGCCGCAGGTCAATGAAGTCGAGCAGCTGCTGATCAAGCACACCGGAAGCGCCCTTGCGAGCCCCGGCGCGGTGCGCCCCGCGCTGCGCCGGTTGCAGGGGGACCTGGAGAAGGCCATGGAGCGTGAAGTGTGACGAACACCGAGATCAGGCCCGTACGACCGGAGCCCACCCGTACCCGCAAGACCCGTCAGACCCGTAAGGCGTCCGAGTCCACGACCACCACCGCCCGCACCCGGGGCGCCCGCCTGCTCGCCGTACTGTTCCTCGCGCCCACTGTCGTCGGCATCGTCGTCTTCACGGTCGTACCGATCGTCGGCTCGGTCGTCCTCAGCCTCTTCCAGTGGGACGTGATCGAGGACCCGCGGTGGGCCGGAGTGGCCAACTACCGTGGGATCCTGACCGATTCGACGGTCCTCGTCTCCTTCCGCAACACGCTCGTCTTCATGGTGCTCGCGGTCGCGTTGCAGTTGCTGATCGCGCTCGTGCTGGCGATCGCGGTGAACGGCCGGATGCCCACATGGCTGCGATCCGTCTTCCGTTCGGCGTTCTTCTTCCCGCTGGTGCTGTCCGCCGCGTCCATCTCGGTGGTGATGAAGTACCTGTTCAACCAGGACTTCGGCCCTGTGAACTGGCTGCTGGGCACGGTCGGTATCCCCTCGGTCCCCTGGCTGACCTCGGAGAACGGGGCGATGTCGGCCGTCATCCTGGCGTACGTCTGGCAGCAGTTCGGCTTCTCGTTCCTGCTGTTCGTCGGCGGCCTGAACAACATCCCGAAAGAGGTGCACGAGGCGGCTTCGCTGGACGGCGCGAGCGGGGTGCGCAAGCACCTCGCCATCACCCTGCCGCTGCTGTCGCCCACTCTGCTGGTGGCGTCCGTGGTCGGCATCATCAACGCCCTCCAGGTCTTCGAGCAGCCGTACGTTCTCACGGCCGGTGGTCCCGGCGACTCCACCCGCACGGTCGTGATGGTCATCTACGAGACGGCCTTCGAGCAGCTCCGCTTCGGCGAGGCGTCCGCCGTGGGCGTCCTGCTCTTCGTCCTGATCATGGCGGTGACCGCACTCCAGTTCCGGCTGAGCCGGCGTTACGTCCACTACCAGTGAGCCGGGTGAGTCAGATGAGTACGAGTTCCCTCTCGGGTTCTGTGTCGGGTTCCCACACGAGCCCCGCCGTGTCGCGCGTACGGCACGGCCTGGCGCCCTGGGCCCGGATCGCCGGGCTGGCGCTGTGCTCCCTGTTGACGCTCGGCCCGGTCATCTGGACGGTGTCGACGTCACTGCGCACGCCGGCGGAGTCGTTCGACCTGCCGCCGAAGATCTTCCCCGCGGACCCCACCGTCGACGCCTACCGCGGGGTTTTCGACCAGATCGACGTCTGGCTGTACGCGCTGAACTCCACCTTGGTGACCGCGCTGATCGCGGTCGGTCAGATGATCACTGCGGGCCTGGCGGGTTATGCCTTCGCCCGCCTCGAATTCCGCTTCAAGAAACCGCTGTTCGCGCTGGTCCTGGCGACGATGATGGTGCCCTTGCAGGTCACGATCGTCCCGGTTTTCCTGGAACTGAGGGCGATGGGTCTGACCGACACCCTGCTCGGCCTCATCGTCCCGGCCTTCCCGACGGCCTTCGGCACCTTCCTGATGCGCCAGTACTTCCTGGGCATGCCGAAGGATCTGGGCGAGGCAGCGATGATCGACGGCGCGGGCCCGTGGCGCGTCTTCCGGTCCGTGTACGCCCCCTTGGCGGCCCCCGGTCTCGCCATCGTCGGCGTACTGGCCTTCAACTACCACTGGAACGAGTTCTTCCGGCCGCTGATCCTCGAAACCTCCACCGAGAACCTCACGCTGCCCCTGGGCCTGGTCTCCCTCCAGGGCAACCTCGGCACCGGCTCGATCTCCGTCGTCCTCGCCGGAGTCGTCCTCTCCATGATTCCCGCCGTCGTCGTGTTCGTCGTCGGCCAGCGCCCTCTGCGCGAGGGCATCACATCCGCAGGAGTCAATCGTTGAGCTCCGTGAGCCGATCGACCGACGCCCACAGCCCGCGCTTCCGGGTCCGTCCGCCGGCCAACTGGATGAACGACCCGAACGGGCCGTTCCGCTGGGGCGGTCGACACCACCTCTTCTATCAGCACAACCCCGACGCCCCCGTCCATGCGAACGTCCACTGGGGCCACGCCTCCAGCCCCGACCTCGCCCACTGGGACGACCACGGGATCGCCCTACGGCCGACGCCCGGCGGCCCGGACGAGGCGGGCTGCTGGTCCGGCTGCGTGGTGGACGACGGTGGTGTACCGACAGCGGTGTACTCCGGGATCGACCACGACCATCAGGGCCTGAGCGCGATCTGTCTCGCCGTGGCCGAGGACGACGGCCTTCAGGAGTGGAAGCAACTGCCGGTGCCGGTGGTCGTCGGCCCGCCACCCGGCCTGGACGTGACGATGTTCCGGGACCCATTTGTCTTCCGCTTCGCCGGACGCCGCTGGGCGCTGGTGGGTGCCGGCCACGCCGACGGCACACCGTCCGTCCTGGTGTACGACTGTGAGGACCTGTACGCGTGGCGGTTCGCCGGGGTCCTGCTGGACGGTCGAGACGCGGCGGCGGCCCGCGCCTTCGGTACGCGGGCGATCGGCTGGGAGTGCCCGCAGATGTGGGAGACCGCCGGGGGTGACTGGGTGCTGGCGGTGGCGCTGTGGGACGGCGACCCGCTGAGCACTGCGTACCTCACGGGGCATCTGGTGGAGGAGGGGGACGGTGGGTTGAGGTTCGTGGCCGGTACGGGCGGGCTCCTGGACCTCGGCCGTGACTTCTACGCCCCCGCCGTCCTCCAGGACACGGAGTCCGGCCGCGCCCTGCTCTGGGGCTGGTCCTGGGAGTCACGCCCGCGCGAGGAGGTGGACCACGTGGGCTGGTCCGGAGTTCTCACGGCACCACGCGTGGTGGACACCCATGAGGACGGCACGCTGCGGGTCGTACCGGCCGCGGAGCTCGAACTGCTTCGAGCGGCCCTCCCGTTCACGGCCGCACCTGGACCGCACCGGCCGCTCCCCCTCTCTTACGACCTGCTGGTGACCGCCCGGTCGGCGGCGACCGTGAGTCTGCTGCGGGCCGCGTCCGGAGCCGAACTGACCGTGCGACTCGACCCGGCGTCCGGCGCGGTGACCCTGGACCGCACGGCCTGGCCACGCTCCCGCCCGGACGGCACGGCCCCCCTGGTCCTGCCGACCCCGCCGGGCGAGACCCTCACCGTACGGATCCTCGTGGACGGCTCCCTTCTGGAACTGTTCGCGGCCGACCGGGCGATGGCCACGGAACGGGTGTACCAACGGGACGACGACGTCGCGGAGCTGGCCGTGTCGGGGACGGACGTCGAGGTCACGGGCTGGGCGCTGGTCCCACCGATCCCCGCATGACGACGGGGCACTCCAGCCGCCTGGTGGTGACGGGCGGCGCGGTCCCGCTGTCGATGGCGTCCAGGAGCAGGCGGGCGGCCGTCTCTCCCATCGCGCGATGGGGCAGAGCGACCGTGGTGAGGGGCGGGCTGAGGAAAGCGGCCATGTGCTCCTGGTCGTCGTAGCCGACGACGGACAGATCGGCGGGAACGTCGAGGCCCAGGCGCGCGGCGGCATGGAGGACGCCCGCGGCGACCCGGTCGTTGTAACAGACGATCCCCGTGGGCCGCCGGTCGGCGGGAACACCGTCCAGCAACCGCAACGCTCCCTCGTACCCGGCGGCGATCTCCCCTCCCGTCCGCATGACCCAGTCCTTCTCGGCGGTCAGCCCCACGGCCCGCAGCGCGTCCCGGAAGCCGCGCAGCCGCTCCGCGGTCGCGATGTCGTCCAGACCGCCCACCAGGGCGACACGGCGGTGGCCCGCGTCGAGGAGGACGCGCGCGGCGCTGCGGCCACCGGCCCGCTCGGCGGGGATGACGGCCGGGAGGGAGCCGTCCTCGGGGAGACAGTTGGCAAGCACGGCGAACGTGCGGTGCAGCCCTTCCGGGACTCGGGCGCGGCGCAACGACAGCGCGGCGTAGATGATCCCGTCGACCCTCCGGTCGAGCAGTTCGGCGACGGCCGCGTCCTCGGTGACCGGGTCCTGCCCGGAGTCGACGGTGAGCACCAGATGCTCACTGTTCCACGCCATGTCCATGGCCCCGCGCAGCAGCCGCCCGGCGAACGGCGATGTGGCGATCTCGTCCGTGACCAGACCGATCACGGCGGTACGACGTCGGCGCAGGCCACGGGCGACCGCGTTCGGCCGGTAGCCGAGCTGTGCGGCTGCCTTGCGGATCTTCTTCTGCGTCTCGGCGGAGAGGTTGCCCTGGGCACGCCCGTTGAAGACGAAGGACACGGCCGTGTGCGACACCCCGGCAAGTCGGGCGACATCCCGCGAGGTCGCCCGCTCAGCCCCGCCACCCCGCGTCTTCTCGACCCCGCTCATGCCTCGTCCCCGCCGACCTTGCCTGATCAGGCAAGCCTACCCGCGGGAGATGTTGCGGAGCCCGCATCGCGGAGGTTGGCCGTTCCCCGCCGACCAGCAGGCGGGAACGCCTGAGCAGGAGCGTCACGATGGCGTCGACCTGGTCGCGATGATCCTTGCTGCGGGCTGACCGGCGACCGCCGTTGCACAGCGTGGCCGACCGTCACACACCGCCCCGCCCCCGCCGCCCACGGCCAGAGTGACGCCAACCAACCTGGATGACCACGGCGTTGACCTCACGAGCAGCGGATTCAGTCCGTTGGCCCAAAGTCCTGAACCCGCACGCCCGCCGAGACGTTTCCGCAGGTCAGAGACCTGCACAGTGGGGCGGGTGGGACTCGAACCCACGGCCGACGGATTATGAGTCCGCTGCTCTAACCGGCTGAGCTACCGCCCCGTAACGGCGCGTCGTGCACATCTGTGCGCGCCGTCTGCCGCAGCATAGCCGCTCATACGATCTGTTGCTTCGGCGGGCCGATGTTGGGCGCCCGCATGCCGTGGATCAGGGGTGGAGAGGCCCGTGATCAGGGGATGAGGGCATGAAAAAGGACCCCGTCAGGGGTCCTCTCCCGTGCTGCTCCCCCGACTGGACTCGAACCAGTAACCCTCCGGTTAACAGCCGAATGCTCTGCCAATTGAGCTACAGGGGACCGAGCTCCCCCGACTGGACTCGAACCAGTAACCTGCCGGTTAACAGCCGGCTGCTCTGCCAATTGAGCTACAGGGGATTGCTCCGTGTGCCTCGACCGCGCCCCCGTCCGGGGTTCCCGGAGGGCGTGCGTTCGCTGCGACACATACATTAGCGCAAGCAGGGGGGTGCTCCGCCAATCGGTATGGCCGCGGATGATCGGAGGGTGATCTGCCGCGCGTGCGGGTAGACGTGCGGCACGACTCCGGGGTCCGATGCGAAGGACAACCAGAAGGGCAGGTCGATGCGCTACCGGCTGACGTTCATGACCGGTTTGGCTGTGGGTTACGTGTTCGGCACGCGGGCCGGCCGCGAGCGGTATGAGCAGCTGCGTGCGTGCGCGCAGCGGCTCGCGCAGAACCCGGCCGTCCGCAACACCGCCGAGTCGGCCGCGCTGGGCGGCCGGGAGGCCGCCACGAAGGCGCTCGGCAAGGTGCGGCCGCTGCGGGACAAGATCGCGCAGCGGGAGTCGCGTTCCGCGGCGGAGGAGGACGACTGGGGCAGCAGCAACACCTAGCCGCCGCGGTGGCATGATCTGGTCCATGGGGATAGTCGCCGGGTTGGACAGTTCGTCCGAGAGCACACGGATCGTCGTCTGCGATACGGATACGGGTGCCGTACTCAAGCAGGGGTACGCGCCGCACCCGGCGCCGTCCTCCGGTGGATCGCCCAATGACGTGGACCCGCAGGCGTGGCTGCTCTCCCTCGGGGAGGCCGCCGAGGGCGGGCTGCTGGAGGGGGTGCAGGCCATCGGCGTGTCGGCGCAGCAGCACGGGCTGCTGGCGCTGGACGGCAGCGGGGCGCTGGTGCGCCCCGCGCAGATGGGCAACGACCGGCGGGTGCAGTCCGCGGCCGCCGACCTGATCGAGACGCTGGGCGGGCGTGCGGCATGGGCCCAGGCCGTGGGCGCGGTGCCGACCGCCGCCCAGTCGGTCGCGAAGCTGCGCTGGATGGCACGGTCGGAGCCGGATGCCGCGCGCCGGGTGGCCGAGGTGCTCCAGCCGCACGACTGGCTGGTGTGGCAGCTGCTCGGGCGGCCGCTGCGGCGTACGACGGACCGCGGTACGGCCTCCGGCACCGGCTACTGGTCGGCGGCGACCGGCGCCTGGCGGCCGGATCTGGTCGAGCTGGCGCTCGGGCACCAGGTGCGGCTGCCGGAGGTCATCGGACCGGCCCAGGCCGCGGGGCAGACGCCGGAGGGGCTGCTGATATCGGCCGGTACGGGCGAGACCATGGCCGCGGCGTTCGGTCTCGGCGTGGGGGTCGGCGACGCGGTGATCTCGCTGGGGGCCTCGGGTTCGGTCTTCTCCATCCACCACGAGGCGCTGGCCGACCACACCGGCACGATCCTGTCGTACGCCGACGCCACCGGGATGCATCTGCCCGTCGTGCACACGCTGAACGCGGTGCGGGCGCTGCGCGGTACGGCGGAGCTGCTGGGCACGGACCTGGAGGGGCTGTCGGCGCTCGCGCTGAAGTCCACCCCCGGGTCGTACGGGATGGTGATGCTGCCGTACCTGGAGGGCGAGCGGACCCCGTACCTGCCGCACACCGCCGGGACGCTGACCGGGCTGCGGCGCGAGTCGATGAAGCCGGAGCATCTGGCGCGGGCCGCGTTCGAGGGCATGCTGTGCGGGCTCGGCGACGCGCTCGACATCCTGCGCGGGCGCGGGGTCGGGGTGCGGCGGGTGTTCCTGCTGGGTCCCGCGGCCGACCTCCAGGCGGTACGGGCGATCGCGCCCGCGCTGCTGGGCGCGCAGATCGTGGTGCCGCAGCCGGCCGACTACGCCGCGCTGGGCGCCGCCCGGCAGGCCGCGTGGGCGCTGGGCGCCGCGCAGGGGACGCTGTCCCCGCACGAGCCGCCGCGCTG
>NZ_RIBZ01000044.1:0-69668 GCF_003721215.1 Streptomyces botrytidirepellens | reverse complement strand
CGGCCCCGCAGGGCTCCGCGCCGCAGGGCTCCGCCTCGCCGGGCTTCGGGCCGCACGGTCCCGCCCCGCAGGGCTCCGCCTCGCAGGGCTCCGCGCCGCAGGGCTCCGCCCCGCACGGCCCTGCGCCGCAGGGCTCCGCGCCGCAGGGCTCCGCCTCGTACGGGAACGCCTCGCCGGGCTTCGGGCCGCCGGGGTCAACGCCCCCCACGACCCCGGCGGGCGACGCCGACCCGACCCGCCCCGTGCCCCGGGCCACCACCCCGGCACCCACCGCGGGAGCCACCGGCACCCCCGACCCGGAATCCACCACGGACCGGGCCCGCGCCCTGCTCGTCCCGGTGGCCGACCCGCAGGGCGAACCCGAACGCCCCCCGGCCGTGGCCCCGGTCCTCCCGGGCCGACCGGCGCCCGCCCGCCCCGAGGTGCGCGCCCCGGTCGCGCCGGACAACCACGGCGGCGTCGCGTGCCCCTGGTGCCACACCGCCAACCGCCCCGACCGCCACTTCTGCGCCCGCTGCGCCATGCCGATGGCCGAGGGCCCGGAGAACCCGGCCCGCCTCCCCTGGTGGCGGCGGCTGTTCGACTACCGCAACCGGGAACAGCCCTGGGCGGGCGACCGCCCGCGCCTGCGCTACCAGATCGGCCGCATCCTGCGCTGGGTGGTCCTCGCGGCGGTGCTGGCCCTGGTGGGCTGGGCCCTGTTCCAGACCCCGCAAGCGGTGAGCGCCGTACGCGACCACTTCGCCAAGCGCGCCCCGCTCGCCCCGGACTCGTACAAGGCGTCCCGCTCGTACCCCCAGCACGGCCCGGACAAGGCGTTCGACGTGGTCAGCAACTCCTGGTGGGGGCCGGGCGTCACCCAGTCCGCCAAGGGCGAGTGGCTGGAGGCCCGCTTCCGCGACCCGGTACGGCTGCTGGACATCGGCATCACCCCCGGGATGTCCGGCCGCGGTGAAACCCTCACCAAGTCCGCCCTCCCGCACCGCATCGAGGCCCGGATCACCACGGACGACGGCAAGACCACCGTCCGCGAACTCAACCTCGACCAGGGCGCGGGCTTCCAGCGCCGCCCGTTCCGCGTCCAGAACGTCACCGCGGTCCGCTTCACGATCCAGTCGGCTTACGGAGCCGATGGCAAGAAGCAGGTGGCGATCGCCGAGATCGAGTTCTTCGGCCC
Source organism: Streptomyces botrytidirepellens (assembly GCF_003721215.1). NCBI lineage: Bacteria > Bacillati > Actinomycetota > Actinomycetes > Kitasatosporales > Streptomycetaceae > Streptomyces > Streptomyces botrytidirepellens. The sequence continues at coordinate 68,491 of NZ_RIBZ01000044.1, read as the reverse complement.
GTCCAAGGCGAGCCGCTCGTAACCCCGTACGCCGAACACCCTCGCCCCGCTCGTGTCCCGCTCGAAGATCACTCGCAGCAGGACGAGACGAGCGGGGCGGGCGGGATGTACGGGCCCCCTGTGTCCAACTGCCGCACCCCACGGCCCCCGCCCACCCCGGACACCGCCCAGGCCGCACCGCGGGTCAAGCATCACCTGAACGTCACTTACAGCAGCACCCAGCCGATGAACAGGGCCGCCGACGACACGGGCAAACTGTGCGCGACGCCGGCCGTGGTGACGCAGGAGTTCATCCGTACCCACGCCTGCAAGACCGTGAAGGCCACCGTGAGCGTGCTGAAGATCGTGAACGGAGTGCCCCACCTGGAGGGCACGGCCCAGTTCACGATCGAGCACGAGATCGACCTCAACCTGCGCCGCACCAAGTGGAGCGAGAAGATCGCGGTGTCCAAGGCGCGCCTCACCGGCCGCGCCAACGGCATCCGCACCGTCTTCCGCCCCACCGCCCCCAGCGCCACGGCCAAGGCCACGGGCGCCCTCGCGAAGCCGTTCACCCTCGGCAGCGCGGCACCGTCCGGCGGCATCGACTACGCGATGCGCGTCGCCAAAATGAAGAAGCGCACGACGGCGACGCGCTACTCGTTCGCGATGACCAAGCCCGGCTACCTGCCCGGCACCATGACGTACAGGTCGGAGCGCTACCGCTGCGACGACACGCTGTGGAACGAGTCGCAGACGCGGCGGACGAAGGCCGCCGGATGCGTCTTCCCCCAGCGCGCCACGACCGACGACGGGAACCTCCCGTCCGGCATGGCCTTCCTGCCGCACATCGCGAGCAACATCCGCAAGGTGCAGTCCGCCTCGCTGCACATCGGACGTCCCGGTTCCAGCCATCCGCTGACGCGCGCCGGTGAGGCCACGAAAAAGAAGAACCGGGATGCGGTGTGCGGGGGCAAGAAACCCGGACGGGGCGACGTCACCTGGGTGGTCCTGCCCACCGTGCCGGGCCAGGAGTACAACCCGACCTCGCCGTCGTGCGACGAGTACCCCTTCGCCAGCACCCACCAGGGCGGCACCGCGTACGCACCGCCGAACCGGGCCATCACATGGGTGCCGCGCTGGGAGAACACGCGGCAAGGACAGATCCTGAACAGCTTCTACGCCAAGTACCGCGTCCTCGTCGGCGACCCGTACTACATCAACATGGGCTGAGCGAACAGATCACCGTGGCCCGCTCACTAGAGTGCGGGCCACGCGCCCGTTCACCCGCACAGGAGCCGAGGAGCCCCGCATGCCCGAGGAGCGTTTCCGGGTCGACGTAGAGCACAGCTACGACGTGATCACTGGCGCGGTGGAGGAGGTCACCGACGTCTTCCTCCAGATCGACCCCAACAAGGCGATCGGCGGCAACGTCGTCCCCTACGACGACCAGCGCGGCCTCCAAGTCCTCACCCTCACCGAATGGGACGAGATCACGCTGACGACGAGCGTGCACGACTCCGCCCCACCCCTGGACCCCGCGCCCTGGTCCTGGATCAGGGAGGTCAGCGTCCTGGCCGAACCCGGCGGCACCGGCCCCGCCCCGGAGGACGACGAGGGCGAACGCGACCCCCACACGGCCCTCGCCGAGGTGTGGACCTTCGGCGAACAGGGCTCCGACCTCCACGCCGAACCGAAGCTCCCCTGCCCCGACGGGACCCCCGCTGGTTCCGCGCGAGGATCCACGGCCGCGTAGAGGGCAGCCCCCGAGCCAGACGAAGAACACCTCATCCAACTCTGGCCCCAGCCCCCCTCACCCCCCGAAAACCTCCACCCTCGTTAGGAATGGACCCGGACGGGGGTGAAGAAGTTGACGAGGTTGCCGTCCGGGTCGCGGAACAGCAGCGACCGGTTGCCCCAGGGCATCGTGGTGGGCTCGTTGACGAAGTCGGTGACGAAGGCGGTCAGGTTTCGGTGCACGCGGTCCACGTCGGCGACGAGGAATTCGATGATCACGCTGTGGTTGTCCGCCGGACGGGCAGAGTCCGGGGCGAACAGCGGGACGGTGCGGGTGCCGGCGATCGCAAGGGTGGCGTGGGGAGTCTTCAGTTCGGCGAAGTCCTCGGTGGCCCATATCGCCCGTACCCCCGTGGCGCGCTCGTAGAACTCGACGAGGCGTGCGACGTCGGCGGTGATGATGCGGATCGAGACGAAGTCCATGGTGTTCTCCTTGGCTGCTGGAGCTGAGCTGCTGCGCGTCGCAGACTAGGAGAAATAGGGGACAGAATCGGCCCGGTATGCGCGCTAGGCTGCGAACATGCCTCGTCCCACCGGCCGCGTGCTGACACTCCTGGAGCTGCTTCAGTCGGGCGGTACGCGGACGGTGGCCGAACTGGCCGATCGGCTCGGCGTCGACGGGCGCACCGTGCGGCGGTATGTGGACCACCTGGTCGACCTCGACGTGCCCGTGGAGTCGGTGCGCGGCCGCTACGGCGGGTACCGACTCGCTCCCGGGTACCGCCTGCCCCCGCTCATGCTCAGCGACGACGAGGCCCTGGTCGTGCTGCTCGGCCTGGTCGCCGGCCGACGAACAGGGCTGATGACGGCGGGGCACACGGCGAGCGAGACGGCATCGGCCAAGATCCGGCGGGTATTGCCCCAGCACGTCGCCCGCCGGCTCGACGCGCTCCTGGAATCGCTCGCCTTCACCGATCAGCCCGGCGAGTTCGCCGCCCCCGACACCGGGATCCTGCTCACCCTCGCCGACGCGGTCCGCCACCACCGACCGGTCTCGATGCGATACACCGACGGCGACGGCCGCCGCAGCGAACGCACCCTGCACGCCTACGGCATCGTCGCCCATTCGGGCCGGTGGTACGTCACGGGCAAGGACGCCGGGATCGACGAGGACCGAACCTTCCGCCTCGACCGCATCGCAGACGCCCGCACCCTGCCCGGCTCCTTCGAGCCTCCCGTGGACACCGCTCCGGCACAGCGCGTGTTGTCAGGGTTCGCCACGACCGAGTACCGACATGAGGTGACCTTGCGGATCCACGGCACAGCCGAGCAGATCCGCGCCCACCTCCCCGCAAGCATCGCGACGTTGGAGGACCTCGAGCCCGCGACAGGCCAGGACCGCGCCCCCGAACGCTGGCTGCGCGTTCGGCTACGTGCGGAACGCCTTGACTGGCTGCCCCCGGTGCTGGCCGCACTCGACCGGCCGTTCGTCATCGAGCACCCCGACGAACTGCGCGCCCTCGTCGTCGCCTTCGCAGATCGCCTCGCGTCCTACGCCCGAAAGGCCTGGGCCCGATCGTAGGCTTCGCGCACCTCCGTGGGCACTCGCCCACGGTCGGGCACGTCGTACCCATGGGCCCGCCCCCACTCCCGGATGCTCTTCGTGTTGATGGGCGGCGTCCTCCTCACGTTGACGGGCACCCAGGGCGTGGGGACGGAAGGCTCGAACCCCACCGGTTCCTCAAGGAGCCCGTCGGGCAACTGGGGCACCGCCGTCTCACCGCTCAGCACCGAGACGAGGAATTCGGTCAGCGTGCCGTCGAAGGTGAACCAGCGGAGCCCGCGGTCCTCGGTCCCGGCGATGCGCCAGGTGTCGGGGGCGTCCATGGGATCGGTGATCCAGAAGAGCTTTTCGCCGTTGCCGATACCCCCCATGGAGAACAGGTGCCGCGGGTGACAGGGGACAGGCGCCTTGCCCTGGTCGTAGTCCTGCTGGACGTACTCGCGGATGATGCCGGGCATGCGGCCGGTGAGGTTGCTGTACTCGGTGTAGCCGTGGGGATGGCAGATGCTGATGAAATCGGCGAAGTCCCCGGGCCCGTACGCATCCGCAAGCCGCTTGTAGTCCCCAGGAAGCCTCATCCCGAGCTCCGTCTCCACCGCGCCCCAATCAACGCCCGGGGGCGGATCGGCCGGCGGCGGACAGAGCTGGGCGAGTGCGTCGATGGCGTTCATCAGGTTCCTCATGTCGGTGTCTTACGCCGCTCCTTCCGCTTCTCACGTCTCCACCCGCCCCCTTCAGCGCTGCAAGTCCCCGCATCCATGCCCGCAATTCTGCCGCCGCCAGACGCTTTCGACGGGCTTACGCGGTGCTGGTATCGACCCGGTAGACGATCTTTCCGTCGAACTCCGCGAACCCCAGCGACTTGTAGAAGGAACGTGCCTCCGCATTGTCGCGATCGGTCATCCACTCGACGCGGCTGCATCCAGGACGCGCGGCGGCCAGGGCGCGGAGTTCACCCATCAGTCGGGCGCCGACGCCCTGGCGGCGCAGGGTGTCGCGGACGTACAGCTCCTTGAGGAACAGCGAGTGGGAGGAACCCGCGGCCGGCCAGAGGAACGAGTAGGCCGCGAGCCCGGCGAGGTCACCCGTCTCGTCCTCGACGACCAGGGCGAAGACCATGGGCGGTGAGCCGAACAGGGCTTCCTCCACCTGGGCCTGGCGTTCGTCGAGCGGCTGGACCTCGGTCGAACCGTAGAACCGCTCGATCTCCTCGATCAGCTCGGCCAGGGCGAGGACGTCCCGCTTTTCGGCGGGGCGGATCGTCACGGTCATCGGCATCTCCTGTCGTTCCTCAATTGCTTCACTCGCTCGCTTCAACGCGGACTCCCACCGTGGCGGTGCGGTCCGGTGCGTGGGTGCTCCAGCCGTGCTCGCGCAGGGAGTCCTGGACGTGCCGGATCAGGTACTCCAGGTCCGCGCAGTACACGGAGGGATTCCGGTAGCCGCGTGCGGCGCTGAAGCGATGCGGGAGGTAGCCCCCGCCGCAGACGTCCACCTGCGGGCAGCCCTGGCACTGCTCGGCCAGCGCTGCCTTGCCATCGTGCCGGTGGCGGAGCTTCGGGTGGTTCATGGTCTGGTCGAAGGACTGGGTGAGGAGGTCGATGCCCAGCCAGGAGGCGCCTTCCTCGACGGAACGAAGGGTGTCCACGCCTTCGATCGTGCCGTTGGACTCGATCACGACGCCGGCCGGTGGGGCGAGGCCCAGGGTTTCGACCGAGCCGCGGACACCGGAGCTGAGGGCCACGATGTCCTCCAGCATCCGGACAGTGTGCCGGTACTGGGGGCGGGCGAGCCAGGCGTCCCACACGCGGCTCATCCACAGCCCGTACTCCGGCAGGCCCGGGTCGTGGCGGTGCGGCGGATCGTCGTGCGTTCCGTGCGGCAGGTTGAAGTCGATCACCGGGGGCTCGAACGACGCCAGGTAGTCGTGCACCTCGACCGGATCGTTGGCCAGGTCGATCACGGCGAGCAGCCCGGCGAACAGATGCGGCCGGGAGCGGAGGAGTTCGATGCCGCGGACGGCTGAGAGGGCGCTCGATCGCCCGGTGTGGCTCAGCCGGTGCCGGTCGTTGGCGGCCGGGGGCCCGTCGAGGCTGACGCCCACGACGACTTCGTACCGCTCGAAGAGGTCCAGCCAGGCCGCGCTGAGCAGCGTCCCGTTGGTCTGGAGCTCGAACCGCACGTCCGTCTCCGCCGCGACACCTTCCCGCAGGGCGAGCAGCAGATCGCCCATGTGCCGCGGACCGACGAGCAGTGGTTCACCGCCGTGCAGGACGACGTGGACCTCCCGTAAGCCGTGCGTGGCGGCGTGCTCACCGATCCGTCGGGCGGCGGCCTGTGCCACGTCCAGACTCATCCGGGCGGGCAGGTGCCGCGACGTCTGGTCCTTGGAGTTGAAGACGTAGCAGTAGTCGCAGTCGATGTTGCAGCGGTTGGCGACCTTGAGGATGAAGCTGCGCAGTGGGGCGGCGTCTTCGGGTCGTGTCATCGAGCAGCAGGCGCGCTCACAGCGGCCAGGGCCAGATGAGCGAGGCCGCGTGGGCGCCGTCGCCGACGCGGTTCGTCGCGGCCTGCTCGGCCTCCAGACGCTGCTGTACGCGGTGGGCGAGGCGGTCCAGAACCGGGCTGTCCTGCGCGGATTCCGGGGCGATGGGCGCCATGCCGCTCGGGGCGGGGACGGGCGTGGGTGACGGCATTCAACGCTCCTCGTGCTGGGGCGTGCCGGTGTCGGCACGGTGCGACGGCGGTTGAAGCGGCAGATCGGCTCAACGTAGCAGCCGGACACCAGCGGCGGCATACGGAAACCGGTCAGGGGGCCGACTCATCCGGCCCGAGACGCCAAGAAGTCCTCGATCTCATCGGCCTCGGCGCGCAGCCCCAACCGCCGGTACACGGCGAGAGCGTCCCGCAGCGACGGCTCGCCCCGAGCGGGCCCGTCGAGTTCCACGCCGCAGCGGCCGATGCCGTCCAGCGCCCGCGCCTCCTCACGGGGACAACCGATGTCCCGGGCCAGGCTCAGCGCTTGCTCGAACCGTCCCTGGCCCGCAGCTGGATCGCCCCCGGTACGCAGCAGCGTTCCCCAGTGGTTGAGGATCTCCGCTTCGCCACACCGATCGCCGAGATCGCGCAGGATCTCCACGCTGCGCTGGAATGCCTCGACCGCCCCGTCCCGCTCCCGGGCAAGCCCGCGGACCGCTCCCAGCTCGCCGAGCGCGGCGGCCTCGCCCCCACGGCTGCCCAGGTCGCGGTACGTGCTCAGAGCCTCCTCCAGCAGCGCGGCCGCCTCCGCGAGGCTGCCGGATACGCGGGCCAGGACCCCGAGGTGGCGGATGCTGTTGGCGCGGCCGAACCGGTCGCCGAGTTCGGTGTAGTGGTCCAACGCCTGCGAGTGGGCCTCGCGCGCCCCGTCGGGATCACCGGTGAGCCGTCGTACCAGGCCCAGCTCGTTGAGGGCGTACGCCTGATGGTCCCGATCGTCGAGTTCCCGGTAGATGGAGAAGGCCTCGCGGTGCCGCCGGGCGGCCAGCTCGTATTCGCCCATGAGGCAGTGCACGACGCCCAGATCCCGCAGCGAATTCGCTTCACCGTACTGATCGCGCAGCTCGCGATAGATGGACAGAGCTTCCGTCTGCGCTTCCACGGAGGCATTGAATTGGCTCGTCTGCCGACGCACCATGCCAAGATCCGCGAGCGCGTTGGCCTGCCCGAACCGGTCTCCCACCTCGCGGTAGAGAGCAAGGGCCCGGGTCTGGGCTCGGGCCGACGCCTCGGTATCGGCGGTCAGATACCAGACGATGCCCGCCTGGTTCAGGGCGTCGGCCGTGCCCTGCCGGTCACCGACCGCCTCGTACTCCGTCACTGCCTGGTTCAGCGCCTCGACCGCCTCCGGGTACGCGGCCATGAAGCGCCGTACGACCCCCAGCTCGGCGAGGGCGCCGGCCAGCGCCTGCCGGTCCCCGGTCCGCCGGGCGGCTTCGGCGGCGGACCGGTGCAGCCCGACGGCCTGGTCCCAGGGCCCGGCCTGCCGCAGGAAGGGAGCCATGGCAGCTGCCAGGCGGATCACGAGCCCGTGCAGGTCGAGGCCGTTCGCCCGCCGGATGGTGGCCAGGATGTTGGGCCGTTCGCTCTCCAGCCACTCCAGAGCGGCGGCGCGCGACTCCATGGGCGGTCGCTCCACTTCGGCCCCGCCGTCCGGCGGAGGCGGTGCGGCTGCCCCGGCGCGCACGATGTGCCTGTTCGCGTCGGCGAGGGCGATCAGATAGTAGGTGCAGACACGCGTGATGGTCTGGGCGTCATCCATACTGACTCTCTCCTCGGCGGCGAGACCGCGCGCATAGTCGCGTAAGAGGTCATGCAGCTGATAGCGGCCACCCGGCTGCTCATCAACCAGGTGGTCGTCATAGAGCGCGTCGAGGTGACGCCGCGCCTCCGCTACGGGAACGGAGCCCAGGGCGGCCCCGACGTACACGTCGAGATCGGCGCCGGGGTAGCGGCCCAGGCTTTGGAAGAATCGCTGCCGCTCGTGCGGAAGATCCCGGTAGGACAGGTCGAACGTCGCGGTCACCGCACGCTCCCCGGCACGCAGTTCCACCAGCCGATCACGCGCCGCCGCCAACCGCTCCCGGAGGCTCTCGGCGGTCCAGGACGGATGATGCCGGAGCCGCGCCGCGAGCAGCGACACCCCCAACGGCAGATATCCGCACATGCGCACCAGCGCCTCGACCACAGCCCGGTCGAGGGAATCCGCAGGGCGCCCGCTGAGCCGGATGAACAGATCGATCGCATGATCCGGCGGCAGTGCCTCGACCGGCAGCACCACTTCCTCGTTGGCGGCCAGCCGCTTCCTGCTGGTCACCAGCACCAGACAGCTGCCCCCACCAGGCAGCAGCGGCTCCAACTGGCGGTAGCTGACCGCGTTGTCGAGAATGAGCAGCGCCCTCTTGTCGGCCAGCCGTCCTCTCCACATGGCGGCCCGCGCCTCGGTGACCGCACCCACGTCCTCACCAACGGGAATTTGCTGTGTCGGCACACCGGCTGCCGCCAGCAGCGAGGCCAGCGCCTCGGTCGGCTGCACCGGGCTCTGCCCCGGCGTATACCCGTTCAAGTTCACGAAGAGCTGCCCGTCCGGGAACCGTTCCGAGAGCACATGCCCGGCATGTACCGCGAAGGTCGTCTTCCCGACCCCCGGCATGCCGTCGACCACATGAACCGGCAGCGCCTCACCGCTCTCCTGCCAGTCCCGCACCGAGCGCACCAGCGACTCGAGCTCGGCGGCCCGGTCGGTGAACGCCGCGGTGTCGCGCGGCAGCGACCGGAGTACCAGAGCCGCGCCCGGAAGCCCCGTCCCCTCGTCCGGCCGGACCATCGGCTCTACGACCGGTACGGGCGCCCGAGTCTCCGACAGCGTCGCGAGCAACGCCGTGCCCACGACCATCACCACGCCCAGCAAGATGAACGAGAACCACGCGTGCTCCTGGAGCCACCCCAGCCAGCCGGGCCAACGCGACTGATCGGAGACGGCGTTCGTCACCAGCCCGATCAGCATCGTCGTCACCGCGACAGCACCCGCGACCCCGGCGATCGCGATACCCCTCCGCAGTCTCATGAGCGCGCCGCCACGGGGGAGCCGGGACGTGTCGTACCCGTTGTTCCACCGCTGTCGACCCACCACAGCACGCCCAGAACCGACCTGACCACGACGGTAACCCCCGAGTCCGACACCTCAACCTTCCAAGCCGACCAGCAGCGAACGACGTTGGTCAAGGTCGACTCCGCGCCATCAGCAGGCCATTGCCATCTGCTGCTCGGCTCGGCAGTCGCGGCAGTGTCGGCCGGGTTCGGCCGCGCGGAAGGCGCGTTCGCAGCCGTCGCAGGTCCGCCAGCGGAGGACGGGCGGTGACGTGGGCGCGGCGGTGGTCGGCGTGGGCGCCGGGAGGGGTGGGTCGCTGAGGCGGAAGGCGAGGATGCGGGCGGGGCGGGTCAGGAGGTGGTCGGGGAGCCGGGCGGTGAGCGCCACGGTGATCTGCGCGGGGCCCACCCCGGCGGCGAGCCACTGCCCGACGGCGGGGGCGAGTTCGGCGACGTCGCGGCGGGACAGGATGAGCCGCGGGTCGGCGAGACGCAGCGAGGAGAGGATGGCGACGGCCCGCTCGTCGGCGTCGGCGAGCGAGGGCGCCTCGGGGACGGCTTTCGGCTCAGGCTCGGGCTCGGGCGTCGCCGGTGTCGCCGTACGCGCGGTGGAGGGCGGGGTGGGCGATCCGCCGCCCGGTACGTCGTAGAAGTAAGTACGGGTACGGATCACCCCGCCGGGCCCGCGTTCGCGCCGCCGCACCAGGTATCCGGCGGCTTCCAGCTCCCTCAGCGCCCGCGAGATCAGGATTTCGCCCTCGGTGAAGTGGGCGCACAGCGCGGCGATGCTCACGGGCGCGCCGTCGGGGAGGGACGGGATGTAGGCCGCGACGCCAACGGTGACCGCGCTGCCGCGTCGCTGCGCGAGGGCGTTGGCGATCACGGTGAAGTCGGCGGTGAGGCGGGTGCGGATGTGGATCACGCCGGAGGTCGGTGCTCCGGCGTCGGCGCGCGCGTGCGCGTTAGACTGAGGCTCAGCCATCGGGAAGGTCTCTTCTTCCTGATCGGTCAGGCCCTCGATCGGGATTGCCGTCCCGGCGGGGGCCGTCGTTTTGCGGTTGTTGCGGCGAACGTAACGACCGTCATGCCGCCCCCGCAAGCCGGTCACCCGTACGAGTGACCGCAGCCGGAAGGGTGGGTGGGCGGGAGTTCTTTCCCCTGGTTCTTAAGGGGAGTTCGCGGCCCACCGGACCCCCGCGCACGAGGATCCGGGGGACCGGGAAAGCCGACGCCGACCGGTAACCGGTGGGCTCAGAGCCGGTCGCCGGTCTTCAACTCGCCTATGAAGCGGGCCCAGGAGCCTGCCGGGAAGACCAGCACCGGCCCCTCGGGGTGCTTGCTGTCACGGACGGGGACGACAGGGGTGATGCCGTCGCCCACTTCCACGCAGTTGCCACCCTCCTGGTTGCTATGGCTGCTCTTATGCCAAGCGGCGCAGGCCACCTCGACGCAGTCGCCGCCCTCCTGGTTGCTGTAGCTGCTCTTCCGCCAGACGGCGCTGTTCACGTCAACTCACCGATGAACGCCGCCCAGGTGCCCACAGGGAAGACCAGCACCGGACCTTGGGGGTTCTTGCTGTCACGGACGGGAACGACGCCGGGAATGCCGTCGGCCACCTCCACGCAGTTTCCACCCGCCTGGTTGCTGTAGCTGCTCTTGCGCCAGGCGGCGCCGTTCAGATCGGGTCGGGATATTCGCTCCACGGTGGTTGCCCTCCATCACGGACCGAATCATGTCGAGTGACATGAGTGGGGGCAGGGCCACTGCCCGTAGCCGATCGTAGGTCACCGCGTACTGAGCGACATCCGTTGGTTCTTCGATGAGTTGGCCGAAGTCCGCGCCTTCCTTGTAGGCGACTTCGGTGCCGTCCGGGACGGTCAGGACGGTCAAGGATCCGCCCATGGCCGCGTGCCCGCCCTGGTCGAACGGCAGCACCTGCACGGTGACGTGGGGTTCTGCGGCCGCTTCCAGTAAACGGGCCATCTGCCTGCGCATGATCGCCGTATTGCCGACCGGGCGCCGCAGCACCGCCTCGTCCAGGACGACCCACAACTCGGGGCGGTCGGACGACGCGAGCCGTTCCTGGCGCTCCAGTCGGGCGGCTACACGCTCCTCCAGCTGTTTTTCGCCTGTGAGTAGTGGGTCCAGACTCAGAACGGCGCGCGCGTAGTCCTCGGTCTGCAACAGACCGGGCACCACCTGCGCCGCGTACTCACGAATCGCCTTTGCTCGTGCCGCATAGGCCATGAACGCCCGCGACCAGTCGGGGAAGGTCTCGCGGTGAACGTACGTCCACAGGTCGACCAGCAGGTCGTCCGCAGCTAACGCGGAATCGAGCGCCCTCGCGAGCGCCAGCGTCGGTCGCGCCCCGGATGCCCGCTCGATCTGGGTGATCCGCGTGCTCACCACATGGGCCCTCAGGCCCAGCTCGGCCTGGGTAAGCCCGGCCGCCGTACGGAGTCTGCGGACCCGCGAGCCGAACAGCGCTGCCATCGACTCCCGCGGGTCAATTTCTTTGGCCAATACGTCACTTCCGTTCCTTACAGGTGGGAAGGTAAGGCTTCATCACCTTCCGAGCGTAGGCCGGGCATCCGATCCTTGGGTGCGGAACGTCACGACTCGCACACGCTGCGAGTCGATCGAAAGGCCGACGGACGGAAATGGACAACACCGTGCTGAAGACGACGACCACGCCGGACGAGGAACCGAAGTACCGCGAGCTCATCGCGCAGTTCCCCTCGACGCCCCGAGGCGCACGGCTGGCGCGGCGGGGCGCCGCACGGCACGTGGCGGAGTGGGGATATCCGCCCGCGTCGGACACGTCGTGCACGGTGGCCCTGCTGGTGGCGGAGCTGGCGTCGAACGCCGTACGCCACGGACGCGTACCCGGGCGGGACTTCCGTCTCCGCCTCACCCTGCAACAAGCGCCCATGCAGACGATCCGCATCGAGGTCTCGGACACCCGCGACGAGCGCCTACCGCTCAGGCCGCCGACCACCTCGCCCGAGGACGAAACGGGTCGCGGGCTGCTCCTGGTCGACCTGCTGGCCACGCGCTGGGGCACGGCTCCCCGCGTACCGGTCGGCAAGACCGTCTGGGCGGAGTGCGCTGCGCAGGAGCATCGTCACGGAGCCTGATGTCCGCCAGGGCGTGCGCCCTCGCCCGGACCTCTTCAGAATTGACATGAGGAGGTGAGGGCCATGCCCACCTACATCACCCTGCTGAACTGGACCGATCAGGGTGTCCGTGCCTTCCGGGACACGCCGAAGCGCTACGAGGCCTTCAGAGTGGCGATGGACAAGCTCGGGGTGAAGCTCCTGGACTTCCACTGGACCGTCGGCCAGTACGACATCATCTACACCTTCGAGGCGCCCGACGACGAAACCGCCACTGCGGCATCGCTCCAGCTCAGCGGCTTGGGAAACGTCCGCAGCACGACGCTGCGCGCCTTCGACCGGGAGGAGATGGACGGCATCATCGCCAAGGCGGCGGGCTGACGGTTCCGGTCTCAGCGGGTTGGCGGCCCCTGCCACGCGGAGCTGAGCGGCGGAGGCAGGGCCCGTCTACCTGTCGTGAGGTACTCGTGGCCGGGTGACGGGGACAACGGTGAGGAGGTCGTCCAGCCCTCTGAAGTCGTCGGGGTTGGTGGTGAAGAGGGGGAGGTCTTCGGCGACGGCGATAGCGGCGATCATCAGGTCGGCGACCCGGCGTCGCGGTTTGCGTCCACTGCTGATCACGGCCGCGCAGACCCTGCCGTAGACGCGGGCTGCTTCCGCGTCGAAGGGAATGGGGTCGAACTCGTTCTCGGCGCGCTGGAGGACGTCCATCCGTCGGGCGCGCTCAGCGTGCTCGTCGTAATCGTCCTGTTCCTCGTTCCGGCGGACCTCATGCGGACCCGCGGACAACTCGGCCAGGGTGATGGCGCTGATCGCGACCTCGGCGGGAAGCTCGTCGGCGTTGATCCACTTGCGCAGGATCATCACATTGGTGTCGAGGAGTCCCTGTGCGTACTCAACGGTCATAGGGGTCGTCCTGCTCGTGCTGAGCAGCGGAGTCCTGGTCGGCGCGGAACGCCTCCAGCGAGATGTCCGGGGCCGGGCGGGACATGGCAGCGAACTCCGCGCGCGGGACGAACCGCCGACGTTGTCGCAGCGGGACCAGCTCGCCGATGCGGTGTCCGTCCCGGGTGACCGTGAACGCCTGGCCATCCTGGACGGCGTCCATGATTTCTCTGGACCGGGTGCGCAGGTCCCGCTGGGTGATCTCAGGCTGGGCGGTCATGGCGCCCACGGTAGCGCGTGGTGCTACCGGGTGCTACCAGTGCCCGATGGCCTTGGCGACCTCCTCCGGGTGCGTCAGCTGGAGATGGTGGCCCGCGCCGTCGACCACCGTCACGGTGGCGTGGGGGAGTGCGTCCAGCAGGGCCCGGCCGTCGGGGGTGAGCGGATCGTCGGAGCCCACGATGACGTGCACCCGTCCCGGGTACCGCCGCAGCTGGGCCCGGAGGTCTGCCCGCCACCGCGGCTTGGCGGCGGCGGCCAGGAGCCGGGAGACGTTGCCCGCGACGGTGCCGCGGCGCAGGTCCGCCACGCTCGAGGCGAGCGCGGTCGCGTGCGCCGTGGTGCCCGTGAGGCGCTTGGCCAGCGCGTCGGGGGATACGTGGCTCAGGTACCCGCGGGTCAGGGGCGCCCACTGGGTGGTGAGCGCCGGGCGCGCCTGGAGGAAGTACGGCGCGACGAGCGTGAGCCGCTCCACCGCGGCGGGGTGGGCGGCCGCGGCCTCGACGGCGGCCGCGGCGCCGATGGAGTGGCCCACCAGGTGACGGGCGCCGGTCTCGGTGATCAGCGCGGTCAGCCAGGTCGGCCAGTCGTCGTGGTGTCCGCCGCTCATCCCCAGCCCGGGCAGGTCGACGGCGCGGGTACGGCCGACCGCCGTGACGACCGGCGCCCAGGTGTCGGCGTTGACCGGCAGGCCCGGCAGCACCACCGTGGGGGCGCCGGGTTCGCCGAGCTCGAACGTCCGTATCCCGCCCGGCGTGGCGAACCGCCTGCCGTCCGCCGGGGCGTCGCCGAAGCGGTGCGCGGCCAGGTGGTCGGCCCAGCGGCGGATCGTCGTGACGGCGTCGGGCATGGTCAGCCCGTGGCGGGCGGCGAAGGCGTGCGCCGTATCGGTGGGGTAGCGGTCGCTCGACAGGAAGGTCAGGGTCTCCGGATCGGCCCTGGTGAGCCGCCGTGGCAGACGCTTGACCAGGGATACGGGAATCCGTACCCGGGGCGCCGTGATCCCGTATTGCTCCGCGATGAGCGTGAGCAGGTCGGGCAGCGGGGGAGTGTCGTCGTCCAGCAGCCAGTACGAGGCGCGCTCGGCGGCGTCGTCCACCGGGAGCAGGGCCATGAACCGGGCGAGGTAGTCGGCCGCGACCACCGGTACGAACGTGGACGCGTTCCCCGGTAGCGCCGGGAGGGAGCCCCGCCAGAGGTCCTTCACGCTCGACGCGAGCCCCAGGTACTGGTCGGACTCGCCGGTGACACTGTCGCCGATCACACTGGCCGGGCTGACGATGGACCAGGGAACGCCCAACTCGTCGGACAGGGCCTGGAAAACGGCGTCCGCCTCGGCCTTGGACGCCTCGTAGGGGCCGAGGGCCCGGTAGGCCGCCGCTCTCCGCTCGTCGCTCCAGAGGGCGGGGTCCTGCCCGCCCACCCGGTACCCGGAGACGTGCACCAGGCGCCGCACGCGCGGCAGTTGCGCCGCGAAGGCGACGACCGCGCGGACGCTGTCGACATTGGCGCGGCGGGCGTCGTCCGCCGACATCCCGAACCGGTAGGCACCGGCGCAGTTGTAGACCTCGGTGACGTCGTCGCACGCGCCCTGGATCGGCGACGGCTCCGCGAAATCGACCCGGAGGTCGGCCGGGGCCTTCTCGTGCCCGCGCTCGGCCAGCCATCGGGCCAGCCGCCGGTACGACGCGTGGCTCCGGCTGGCCGCGCTCACCCGTACGCCGGCCCGGCCGAGCGCGAGAACCAGGTGGCGCCCGAGGAAGCCGGTGGCGCCCAGCACCAGTGCGTGCCGGTCCTCGACCGCGCTCATGCCGACGCCTCCGCACCCTCGTCACCCTCGTCACCCTCGTCACCCTCGTCCAGCAGTACGGCGAGCGCCCGGGCGGCGCAGCGCAGCGGCTCGGTGGACCGCTGGGCGCGCGACACGATCACCGCCCCCTCCACCATGCTGACCACGGCGGTCGCCAGTGCGCGGGCGTCGGTACGAGGGCGGCCGTGGGCGACGAGGTACTCGGTCACCGGCCCGATCCACGACTCGAAGGCGTTCGCGCAGGCGTCCCGCAGCCGCTCGCTCTGCGCGCCCATCTCCAGCGTCACCACCGAGACCGGGCACCCGAGACGGAAGTCGCTCTCGGTGAGAATCCCGGCCAGCGTGTCGAGCACGCGGCGCACCACCTGGCCCGGCGGGGCCGCATCCAGCGCCGAGTCGGTGACGAGCGAGCCGAACCGCTCGGCCGCGAGCTCGACGGCCTTCTCCCCGAGCGCCTCCTTCCCCTGGGGGTAGTGGAAGTACAGCGACCCCTTGGGGGCGCCCGAGTGCTCCACCACCGTGTTGAGTCCCGTACCGCTGTAGCCGTGCAGCTGGATCAGTTCGAGCATCGACTCCGCGAGCCGTGCGCTGGTCATGGCGCCTTTGGTCCCCGTCATGCCATCACAATAGACCGGTCTACATATTTTTCGAGCACGGGGGTCGGGGTCACCAGGACGCACGACGGCGCACGACGGCAGGCCCCCGTGGAGACGGGGGCCTGCCGACCGCTGTTGCTTACTTGCAGTAAATGGCGGGATTCGACTTACGGATGGAGGACTTCCCCGAGCCGCCCCGCTTGGCGCTGGCAAAGCTCGAGTACTTACCGCAGGTGCCGACCTTGGCGGTGACGCTCACGGACCCGGCCTGCATCGTTTTGCACTTCTGGGCCACCTCGATGTCGGGGTAGTAGGGGTGGGCCACCAGGAGGGATACGCACAGTTTCGTGCCCGCGGGCTGCGGACCGAGCATGGTCGCCTTTGCCGTGACCTTTCCGGACTTGTAGGTGGGTGCCTTCGCGGTGAGCCAGTCGGCAGCGGATGCCGATTGAGTTCCCCCGAATACCGCGAGTGACGCGACAATTGCCACGCCGATGGTCTTGAACCTCAAAATTGCTCCCCGTTTCGCGTGATCGAAGTGATCGTGCTTGGCGGGAAAGCTAGCAGACGTCATGGGTGAAGTCAGGGCGTCGGCAAGGCACTTCCGCTTGGTCCTCGATGGCAATGCAAAGGCATGACTTTGCCCGATATGACGGGAGGTCGGCACTCCCTGGGATTGGGTGGCGCAAACCCCTTGCGCCCGGCGAACGGGCGCAGGTACAAAGTTCCGCGACCGCAAACAGGCTCAGCCTGAAAAATGAAAACGGGGGATTTTGAATGAGGAGCAAAGTCGGCTCCATCGCGGCCATCGCGGCTGCCGTCATGACCACGGGCGCGATGCTCGCGCCTGCCGCTGCTGCCGCGGACGACGACGTGAGCGTCAAGTACGTCTGCACCACGAAGCACACGGAGACCACCGCGTACGCGAAGTGCGCCGACCTGGCGAGGTTCGACCGGTATCGGGTAAAGGTCACCTGCATCGACACCCGCGGCGTACAGACCTCCTTCTTCGGCCCGTGGCGGATGGGCACGAGCGGTGACTGGTCCAAGCGTAAGTGCCCTGGCACTCAGGGTGGCGCGGTAGGCGTCTACAAGGCGGGCTACCAGGTCGAGTTGTTCTGACGCGCGATCACCGCACCACGAATCCAGGCGTAGTTTTCGCACATCAGGGGGACACCGGCATGAATCGAAAGAAGTCTTTCCTCGCCATCGCCGGACTGGCCATGAGTGCCAGTCTCGTCGCGCCGAACGCCATGGCGAACGACGACGGCGATGTATCAACCCGGTCCGCCGACTGCAATGCGTGGTCGAGGGGCGGCACCACCGGCTATTCCTACTGCTCGGGTCTGGGGCATCTCGGCGCGCACCGCGTGAAAATCATCTGCGTGGACACCCGGGGTGTGGAGACCACCTTCTACGGCCCCTGGGTCTGGAACGGCAAGACCTCGAAGCGGAAGTGCCCCGGCACTCAGGGCGGCGCGGTCGGGATTCTCCGCGTCGGTTCGGAGATCCGGGACTGACCACCCACACAGACGAGGCGGCGCCACTGGTACGGCCGGTGGCGCCGCCGTCGCTTGCCCAACGTCGCCGAGTGGGGCATCTCCTCGTTCGGGCCCGATGAGCTGCGCACCTCCACGCGGCCCCTGCTCGACTGGAGCGCGGCGGCCGGCTGCTTGCGCGTCGCCGTGCACTTCGACGTCGACGTGGCAGGCCGACCGGTAGGCGACCCACCGGCAGAACAGATAGGCCCCGCCTATGCGGGGCATCGATTTTTGGTCGTGGACCCCCTGAGCTGTGGCCCGGTTCACTGTGGCGCAAGCTGGCGCGGACCGATCGGGCTCGGTCTCGCGCGATCAGGGAGGCTGCAATGACGCATACCCCGGACCGAGAGCGAGCCGCCCCGGAACGAGCCGTGGCGAAACCGTGGTACCGGCAGCTGTACATCCAGGTGCTGGCGGCGATCGTGATCGGCATCGTGCTGGGCTGGCGGTGGCCGGATCTGGCCACCGCCATGGAGCCGATCGGCACGACCTTCATCACCGCGATGAAGATGCTGATCGGGCCGATCGTGTTCCTGACCATCATCGGCGGCATCGCCGGAGTCGCCGACCTGAAGAAGGTCGGCCTCACCGGGATCAAGGCGCTGACGTACTTCCAGATCGGCACGATCGTGGCCCTGCTCACGGGGCTGGTCGCCATCAACATCTTCCGGCTCGGCGACGGCGTCCACGCCGATCCCTCGACGCTGGACACCTCGGGCGACGCGGGACAGTACATCGAACAGGGCGCGCACCAGCACTGGTGGGAGTTCCTCACCAACATCGTGCCGGAGAGTTTCTTCGGGCCGTTCGTCGAGGGTGACATCCTCCAGGTGATCTTCCTGGCGGTGATCTTCGGGATCGCGCTGAAGTCGGTCGGGAAGGTCGGCGAGCCGGTCATCGCGGGCGTGGGCAGGCTGACCGAGGTCGTCTTCAAGGTGCTGTCGTTCGTCATGAAGGCCGCGCCGCTCGGCGCGTTCGGCGCGATGTCGTACGCCATCGGGAAGTTCGGCCTGTCCACGCTGACCAGCCTCGGGTCGCTGATCCTGCTCTTCTACGTCACCTCCGCGCTGTTCGTGGTGGTGGTGCTGGGCGGCGTGCTCGCCGCGTACGTACGGCTGAACATCTTCCAGCTCGTCCGCTACTTCAAGGAGGAGTTCTTCCTGATCCTGGGCACGTCCACCGCGGAGCCCGCCCTGCCGGGACTGATGCGCAAGCTCCAGTTCATGGGCGTCGAGCGGTCCACGGTCGGCCTGGTCGTCCCGACCGGCTACAGCTTCAACCTCGACGGCGCGGCGATCTACCTCTCGCTCTCCACCCTCTACATCGCGCAGGCCACGGACACGCCCCTGTCCGTCACCCAGCAGCTCGGGCTGCTCGCCGTGATGCTGCTGACGTCCAAGGGCGCGGCGGGCGTCGCGGGCGGCGGTTTCATCGCGCTCACCGCGACGCTGTCGACGGCCGGGCACGTTCCCGCGGCGGGCATCATGCTCATCTTCGGGATCGACAAGTTCATGTCGGAGTGCCGGGCGTTGGTGAACTTCTTCGGCAACGCCGTCGCCACCCTGTTCGTCGCCCGCTGGGAGAACGGCCTGGACGTCGGGCGGGCGCGGAGGGTGCTGGCGGGGAAGGGCGGCGAGCCCCCGACGGCCGCTGAGCCCTCGACGGCCGCTGAGCCCTCGACGGCCGCCGAGCCCGAGCCTGAGCCGGAAGCCGTCCCGGCGCCCCCTGCCCGTACCGCCGGAGCGACCCCCTGATGGTGTCCGTGCTGATCGCCCCGGACAAGTTCAAGGGCTCCCTCTCCGCCGACGACGTCGCCCTCGCGCTGGAGCGCGGCCTGCTGGACGGCGCCCCGCACGCCCGGGTCCACCGGCTCGCGCCCGCGGACGGGGGAGAGGGGAGCGTGGCCGCCGCCTGTTCGGGCCGGTTCCGCCCCGAGACGGTCACGGTGACCGGTCCGACCGGGCTGCCGCTCACCGCGCGCGTCGCGGTGGACGCCCGTACCCGTACGGCCGTCGTCGAAGCCGCGGCCGTCTGCGGGCTCGGCGTGCTGCCGGACGGCCGTACGGCACCGCTCACCGCCACCAGCCGCGGCCTCGGCCAGGCCGTGCGGCACGCGCTGGCGGGCGGTGCGGACACGGTCGTCCTCGCACTCGGCGGCGTGGCCACCACCGACGGTGGCGCGGGTCTGCTCCAGTCCCTCGGCGCCGTGCTGTCCCGCGAGGACGGCACGCCGATCGGGCCCGGCGGGCGAGGGCTCGCGGGCCTCCGTACGGCCGACCTGGCCGAAGCCCGTTCCGCGCTGGCCGGTGTCGACCTCGTCCTCGCCACGGACGTGGACAACCCGCTGCTCGGACCGGCGGGCGCGGCCGCCGTCTACGGCCCCCAGAAGGGCGCGTCCGCGCGCGACGTACGCGAACTGGACGACGCCCTCGGCTCCTTCGTCCGCGGTCTTCAGACGGCGGGCGTCCCCGACGCGGCCCGCCTCGCCCGTACGCCCGGCGCCGGGGCGGCAGGCGGCCTCGGCTTCGCCGGGATGCTGCTGGGCGGACGGGTGTGCTCGGGGGCCGACTACTTCCTCACCCTGCTCGGCGCCGACGCGCTGCTCGCCGCGAGCGATCTCGTCATCACCGGCGAAGGCAGCCTCGACGAGCAGTCCCTGGCGGGGAAGCTGCCGGTCGCGCTCGCCCGCCGGGCCCATCGGCAGGGCGTACCGGTGCACGCCGTCGCCGGGCGGTGCACGCTGCCCGCCGACCGGACCGCGGCCCACTTCCGGTCCGTGCAGGCCCTGGCCGACCTGACCGACCAGGACTGCGCGAGCGACAGCGCGCTGTCGGCGCGGCTGCTCGCCCGGTGCGGACGGACCCTCGCCGACCGCTGGATCGGGTAGCGACGGCCGGGGCGGACAGGTTGACCCGGCAGCCGCAGCCGCAGCCCAGCACGGCCCGGGGCGGACAGGTCGACCCGGCAGCCGCAGCCCGGCACGGCCCGGGGGCGGATAGGTTGACCCGGCAGCCGCAGCCAGCACCGCCCGGGGAGGCACCATGGACGCCCGGCAGCTCGAATACTTCCTGGCCATCGTCGAACACGGCGGCTTCAGCAAGGCCGCCGCCGCCCTGCACGTCGCCCAGCCGTCGCTGTCGCAGGCCATGGCGACCCTGGAGGCCGACCTCGGGGTGGCCCTCTTCCACCGGGTCGGCCGGGGCGTCGTCCTCAGCGAGGCGGGCGCGGAGCTGCTGGAGCCCAGCCGGCGCGTCCTGCGGGACCTGGCCGCCGTACGCGACACCGCCGCCGGGCTCGCGGGGCTGCACGGCGGCACGGTCGAGGTCGCCACCATGCCTTCGCCCGGCATCGAACCGCTCACCACCCTCATCCACCGCTTCGCCGAGCTGCACCCGTCCGTGACGGTGAGCACCCAGGCCGCCTTCACCCCGGACGAGGTGGTCGCCCTGGTGCGCAGCGGCGCCTGCGAGCTGGGCCTGCTGGGCTCGGCGAGCCCCGTGAACCCGTCCGGGCTGGACGTCCTGCACGTGGAGGACCAGCCGTTCGTCGTCGTCGCCGCGCCCGGCGGGGCGATCGACGACGGGGTCACGATCCGGCCCGCGGACCTGGCCGGGCAGAAGCTCATCGCCTCCCGCACCGGCAGCCTGATGCGCAGCATCGTGGACGACATCACCGCCACCGCGGGCGGCAGCGACACGCAGATCGTGACGGTCGTCGACCACCGGACGTCGATCCTGCCCCTGGCCCTCACCGGGGTCGGCGTCGCCGTCCTGCCCTCGTCCTGGACCCGGCTCGCCCGGCGCTGCGGCGCGGCGGTGGCGCCCCTGGAACCGACCGCCCAGCTGCACGTGACGATGGTCAGCCTGCCCGCGCACCTCACCCCGGCGGCACGGGCCTTCCTGTCCCTCACCGGTTCCCTGGCCGCGCGGCGCACGCGCGACACCGCGCGCTCCGACTGACGCCCGACCCATCGGCCAGACCTATACGTCGCATCGAAACCAGGTCTTGGACGCGCCACGACCGCCCTGTGTTGACTCGAACCAACCCCACCACAGCGAGCCGGAGGCACCCATGACCGCCGCCCCCCGTACGTTCCGCATCGCCGCCATCCCCGCCGACGGCGTGGGCAAGGAGGTCGTCGCCGCGGGGCGCGCCGTCCTGGACGCGCTGGCCGAGGACTCCCGGAACACCGACGACGCCTTCGCCTTCGCGTGGGAGGAGTTCCCCTGGGGCTGCGGCTACTACGAGCGCACCGGCAAGATGATCGACGACGACGGCCTGGACCGCCTCAAGGACTTCGACGCCATCTACTTCGGCGCGGTCGGCTGGCCCACCGTCCCCGACCACATCAGCCTGTGGGGCCTGCGCCTCAAGATCTGCCAGAACTTCGACCAGTGGGCCAACATCCGCCCCGTACAGTTCCTGCCCGGCGTCACCAGCCCCCTCCGCAAGGCCGACACCACCGAACTGGACTGGGTCGTCGTCCGGGAGAACAGCGAGGGCGAATACGCGGGCCTCGGCGGCCGCAACCTCTCCGGCCGCGGCCCGGGCGGCGAAGTCGCCGTCCAGTCCGCCCTGTTCACCGAGGTCGGCTGCGAACGCATCCTCCGCTTCGCCTTCGACCTGGCCCGCACCCGTACCCGCCGCAAGGTCTCGTCCGTCACCAAGAGCAACGCCCAGCAGTACGGCATGGTCCTGTGGGACGACGTCTTCCGGCGCGTCGCCGCCGACTACCCGGACGTGGAGACCGAGAGCGTCCTCGTGGACGCCATGTCCGCGAAGTTCGTCCTCCACCCCGAGGACCTGTCGGTCGTCGTCGCCTCCAACCTCAACGCCGACATCCTCTCCGACCTCGGCAGCGCCCTGGCGGGCAGCCTGGGCCTCGCCGCCAGCGCCAACCTCAACCCCGAGCGCCGCTTCCCCAGCATGTTCGAGCCCGTCCACGGCTCCGCCCCCGACATCGCGGGCCAGGGCCTGGCCAACCCCATCGGCGCGGTCGGCAGCGCGGCCCTCATGCTGGAGCACCTCGGCCTCCCCGACGCCGCGGCCCGCCTGCACAAGGCCATCGAGGCGACGACGGCCGCGGGGGTCCTCCCCCGCGACCTGGGCGGCACGGCGACGACCGAGGAGGTGACGAAGGCCCTAATCGACGCGCTGAACGCCTGATCTTCTTACGCCCCCGGGGCCACGGCGCGGCCGGTCTGCGGCGAGATCATCCCGGCGCAGAGGCCGCGCGCGGCCAGCCCCTGCGCGATGCGGGGGATCGCGGCGCGGGTGTTGGCGGGGCCGTCGTGCATAAGGATGACCTGGCCGTTGGTGAGCCTGCCCGCGGCCTGCACGATGGCGTCGGTACTGGCGTTGTTCCAGTCCTGCGAGTCGACGTCCCAGAGGATCTCGGTCAGGCCGTGCTTGGCCGCGACCGACCTCACCGTCGCGTTGGTCTCGCCGTACGGCGGCCGGAACAGCCTCGGCGTGCCGCCACCCGCGCCCGCGATGGCCGCTTGCGTCCGGGAGATCTCGGAGTCGATCTGCGCCTGACTCTGCTGGGTCAGGTGCGGGTGGGTGTAGCTGTGGTTGGCGACCCACATGCCCGCACTGACCTGGGCACGCACCTGGGCCGGGTTGGCGGCGGCGTTCTGCCCCGTATTGAACATCGTGGCCCGCAGCCCGTTCTGCCTGAGCGAGTTGAGCAGGGCCGGTGTGTTGGCGGTCGGGCCGTCGTCGAAGGTGAGCCCGACGTACCCGTTGCAGGCCGCCTTTGTGGGGGCCGAACCGGCACCGCTGACCGTGATGTTGGAGCTCCCGCTGCTCCGATAGCCCTCGGTCGCGAGGATCATGTAGTAGCTGAAGCTGCCCAGCGGCATCCCGGCGCGCGCCCAGGCGTCGAAGTGGTTGCCGGTGGTGATCGTCCCGCCCGTCCGCTTCGACTGCCGGACGCTCCAGTACTGATCGAAGGTCCGCGTGCCCTCGACGGNGCTTCGACTGCCGGACGCTCCAGTACTGATCGAAGGTCCGCGTGCCCTCGACGGAGGGGGCGTTGTACCGCGTCGTCTTGTAGATGTCGTACGTACCGCCGTCGCTGGTGACGGTGCCCTTGTACGTCCCCGTGGGCCGGTACGTGCCCCAGTTGTCGACGACGTAGTACTCCACCAGCGGGTTCGACGTCCACCCGTACAGCGCCAGGTAGGCGTTGCCGGACGGGTTGAACGTGCCCGAGTACGTCACGCTCCTGCGCCCGCCCTTGCTCCACCCCTTGCCCGCGACGAAGTTCCCGGTGTTGCGCCACGACGTGCTGTAGCTGCCACCGGAGGCCAGGGTCATGGAGACGGTCCCCGGCGCGTCGGTCCAGAACGAGTAGTAGTACCCGTTGTTGGTGCCGGTCTGGTTCGTGGTGATGACCGTGTCGGCGTGCGCGGTGCCGGGCAGCACCAACGCCGCCACGGCAACCAGCACCGTCGTACACGCCGCGCTGACGAGCAGCCGGAATCGGCCGAGCAGCCCTAAACGGCCGCGTCTGCGAGTGGCCGGTGCGTCCTTCATCTGCGTGATCCCTCCTCGCCCCCCGCTCACGCAGTTTTGAGCTGCCCACGTCAACAGTCAATGGCCTTCCGGAAAGAATCACGAAAAGTTCCGAGGCCTTACCGGTTGCGTCAGAGACGATCGTGCGCAGCAGGTCACCGACCCCTGCCATGCTGAAGTCATGGCCGAACTGAACGGACGCCCCGCGGATCCCGACGCCCTGCTGACGTTGGCGCTCACCAACTACGGGCACTTCACCAGCATGCGCGTCGACGATCAGCGCGTCCGCGGCCTGGGGCTGCACCTTGAGCGCGTGGTGCGGGATTGCAAGGCGGTCTTCGGCGCGGAGCTCGACCCCGAGCTGGTCCGGCGGTACGTCCGGCAGGCGGCGGGCGGGCGCAGCGGGTCGTTCGTCGTCCGCGTCAGCGTCTTCGACCCCGACGTCGACATGGGGCGCCCGGCGAAGGCCGATACGCCGAGCATCCTCGTCACCGTGCGTCCCGCGGCGTCGCTGCCGCTGCCTCCGCTGCGGGTGAAGACCATCGGCTACGAACGCGATGTGCCGGGCGTCAAGCACCTGGGTCTGTTCGGCTCGCTCCACTCCCGCCGTACGGCGCAGCTCGACGGGTACGACGATGCCCTCTTCGTCGGCCCCGACAACCGGATCTCCGAGGGCGGAACGTGGAACGTCGGCTTCATCGGAGACGAGGGCGTCGTCTGACCCGAGGCGGACGTCCTGCCGGGAGTGACCATGGCCCTGCTCCAGCAGCACGCCCCGTACACGACGGCCCCCGTGACGCTCGCGGACGTACCGCACCTGCACGCCGCCTTCGCGACGAACACGAGCATCGGTGTGCGCGCCATCTCCCGCATCGACGGGACCCCGATGGCCACGGACCACCCCCTGCTCGCCCACCTGCGCGCGGCCTACCTGGCCATCCCCGGCGAACCGCTGTAGGCGGCGCGTTCAGCCGCCGTGACCGTCCCGAGGAACGATGCGCACCGCGCGGTACTCGTACCCGTCCTGTTCGAAGCCGGGCGCTTCCCATTCGAGCTCGACGTGCTGCCCTGGTGACAGCGTGCGGAATCCTGCCACCTCGATGTGGGAGAAGTGGCCCCAGCAGCCACCGGGAGTCTCGACGCAGTCGAGCACACCCCACCCTTCCTCCTCGTGCCACTCGCGCACTGTCGCAGTCACCATGATCCGAACCCTACGGCGCGGTCGGCCAGTTGGCGGGGATGGGCCTCATGACGCTTGATAGGCAAGCAGCCACTTGCCTATGCTGGGGGTGTGACGGAGGATGTCTTCAAGGCACTGGCCGACCCCACCCGTCGGCGCATCCTCGATGAGCTGGTGGAACGTGACGGCCAGACGCTGTTCGAGATCTGCACACGGCTGGTGACCAAGCACGGCCTGGGGCTGACCCGCCAGGCGGTCAGCCAGCACCTGGCCGTACTGGAATCCGCGGGCCTGGTCCTTTCGCGGCGCCAGGGCCGCTACAAGTTCCACGACGTGAACACCGAACCCCTCGAGCGCATCGTGACCCGATGGCTCAGGCCCGATGCACAGGAGAAGGCCCCATGAAGATCCACCTGACCAGTGTCTTCGTCGATGACCAGGAGAAGGCCCTGCGCTTCTATGCCGACGTTCTTGGTTTCGTGAAGAAGCACGACGTCCCGCTGGGCGAGGACCGGTGGCTGACCGTGGTCTCGCCCGAAGAGCCCGACGGGACCGAACTGCTGCTTGAGCCGTCCGGCCATCCCGCGGTGCACCCGTACAAGGCGGCGCTGGTCCAGGACGGCATCCCGGCCGCCTCTTTCGCCGTGGACGACGTGCAGGCGGAGTTCAACCGGCTGCGCGAGCTCGGGGTGCAGTTCACTCAGGAACCGTTGGAGATGGGCTCGGTCACCACCGCGGTTCTCGACGACACCTGTGGCAATCTGATCCAGATCGTGCACAGCAAGTAGGCCCCCCGGCAGCCGCCGGTCAGGGGAGCGCGGGGGTGGTACGGCCACCCGTGGCCCGCAGCAGGTCGAGCTTGGCCGCGTCACGGCTCCCGGTCGCCGCCGTGTACGTCACCATGCGCAGGTCCGCCCCGGGGACGATGAGGACGTCGCAGTCGAGCAGGATGTCGCCGACCTCCGGGTGCCGGATCGTCTTCCGGTCGGTGGTGTGCTGGACGGCGGCCATCTGCGCGGACCAGTGATGCGCGAAGGCGTCGGACACGCCTCGCAGCTCGCTGACGAGACGGTCGAGCTGGACGTCGCGGGGGTAGCGGGACACGGCGTCCTTGAGGTCGGCGACGATCGACGCCTCGAAAGCGTCCTGACCGCGCTCGGACTGCACAGTGATCATTGCGGCGTGCGCGACACCGCTGCCGAACAGGGCGCGGGCGAGGTTGCGTTCGGAGGGCGGGAGGACGGTGGGGTCGCCGAGCAGGGCGGCCCACGTGGCGTTCCACCACACCAGGGTCCAGTCGGCGGTGAACACCCCGATCGGTACGTCGCCCAAGCGCCCGGCGAGCCGCTGGATTCCCGCGGGCACATGGGCGCTGACCGTCCCGTCCCGCGGCGGCAGGAGTCCGGCGCTCCGGTACAGCTGGTCGCGTTCGGCGCGGGAGAGCTGGAGGGAACGGGCGAGGGCGCCGACGACCTGGGCCGAGGGGTTCGTGGCGCGCCCCTGCTCCAGCCGCAGGACGTAGTCGACCGAGAGCCCGGCCAGCTGCGCCAGCTCCTCGCGGCGCAGCCCCGGGGCACGGCGGTCGGGCGTCACGGCGAAACCGGCGTCGGCCGGGGAGAGACGGTCGCGCCAGGCGCGCAGGAGCGCGGCGAAGCCGGAGGAGCGGGAGGAACCCATGGGCGCATTCTCGCCCGCCGCGCGCCAGATCAGCCTGGGTACTGCCAGTCCTAGTGACGGGCACGGCACTGGTCGGCGGGGAGAGGCGCGGCGAACGTAGGGGCACGCCCACACCGGGCGGAGCAGTGAAGGAGCCTCCCGTGAAGCACACCCTCGTGATGACCGGCGCCAGCCGAGGCATCGGCCGCGTCGCCGCGGAGCAGATCCTGCGCCGTTCGCCGGACGCGCACCTCCTCGTCGTCGCCCGCGAAGCCTCGGGCGCACGGCTCGCCGCGGGCGGGCGTACGGTCTCGTACGTCCCGGCGGACCTCGGCTCCCTCCGCAGCGTCCGCACCGCCGCCACCGAGATCCGCGCCCGGCTTGACAGCGGCGAGCTCCCGCCGCTGCGCGGCTTCGTGGGCAACGCGGGCGTGCAGCACACCAACGCCCTGACCGAGGGCCCCGACGGATTCGAGTCCACCTTCACGGTCAACGTGCTCGCCCACCACCTCTTCGTCCGCCTGCTCCAGGACCGCTTCACCGGGCCCGCCCGGATCGTGATCACAGCCAGCGACACCCACTTCGGCGACGTCCGGCACAACCTGGGCATGGTGCCCGGCCCGGCCTGGCAGTCCCCGGACGTCCTGGCCCGTACGGGCGCCTTCGCCCGGCCGCACACCACCGCCGCCGGGCGCACCGCGTACGCGACGAGCAAGCTGGCCGCGATCTACCTGGTGCACGAGTACGCGCGCCGCCTGCCGGCCGGCATCGACGCCGTCGCGTACAACCCCGGCTTCGTCCCCGGCACCGGCCTCGCCCGCCACGCGGGCCCCCTCTCCCGCTTCGCGATGCGCCGCATCCTGCCCGCGATGACCCTCACCCCGTTCGCCACCACCCGCGGCGCCGCGGGCCGTCACCTCGCCGACCTCGTGCTCGGTACGACCAGGGCGCCGACCGGCTCGTACGTCGACCGCGGCCGCGAGGCCCGTTCGTCCGAGGAGTCCTACGACCCGCGGCGCGAAGGCGAACTCTGGGACGCCGCCGAACGCTTCACGAGGCCGCCGTCTTGACCCTGCCGCAATCTCGTCGCCATCCTGGCGGACCTCGACCCGCCCTCGCCGCCGCTGCTGGTGGGCTACTCGCTGGGCGCGAACCTGGCCGTGCACTATGCCTCCGAGCACCCTGACGCCGTCGCCGGGCTCGTCCTCATCGACGGGGCGAACCCGCTGCCCGAACCGTTCATCACCGAGCCCGACCAGGCGGAGTTCCGCGCGATGGCGGACAACTTGGCGCAAGGAGCCGAACACAACAAGGGCACCGCGCACCAGGTGCTGCTCACCGCCCAGCAAATCCACGACCTCAACCTCGAAATCGACGTGGTGCGGTCCGCGATCCTCGACCGCTACCGGAAGATCGACCACCCCATCAGCTTGATCATGTCGACCTCCCTCGCGGGGGGACAGCACCGAGGGCCGTGCGCCACGGCACAACCGCCTCTGGCGCGCGGGCATCGAACGGCTCGTACGCGAACGACCGCATACCTCTACGACCCGGCTCGACGCCGACCACCGCCTGGCTTTCACCCACGCCCCGCACATCGCGGAGATCATTCGTAAGCTGCCCGGATGCTGACCATCGGCGAACTGGCGTCGTACGCCGGAGTGACGCTCCGCGCGGTGCGGCACTACCACGCCAAGGGGCTGCTGCCGGAGCCGGAGCGGGACCACTCCGGCTACCGGAGATACGACGCGGGCGCCGTGGTCGAGCTGATCAAGATACGTACCCTCGCCGAGGCCGGGGTCCCACTGGCGCGCGTACGCGAGCTGCTCCAGGCCGACGAGGAGGAGTTCGCCGCCGCGGTCACGGACATCGACCAGCGGCTGCGCGCGGAGATCCGGGAGCGGCAACGCCACCGCGAACGGATCGCCCGCCTCGCCGCCGGGGACAACGTGGCCCTGCCCCGGAGGTGGTCGAGTTCCTCGACCGCCTGCGGGCGCTCGGCGTCGACGAACGGATCGTCCAGGTCGAACGCGACGGCTGGATCCCGCTGGCCGCGCACTCACCCGAGCGGGCCCCGGAGTGGATGGCCCGCAAGCGGCAGCAGATCGCCGACCCGCGGTTCATCGGCTTCTACCGCACCCTGACCCAGGCCCTCGACCGCCCCGACGACGACCCCCGCCTGACCGACCTGGCCGACGAACTGGCTACTTATTTCGCGCAGTTGGCCTACGGCCGGGCGAGGACTACGTCGACGACGGCGACCTGGAGCCCCCGCTCGCAGCGCTGATGGACACCCTGGCCTTCGACACCATCCCGCCCGCTCGCCGACTGATCGAGCTGCTGAAGGAACGAGGCTGGACGGGCTGGACCAAGCTCGAGCGCGTGGACCGGAAGGTCGGACGATGCGGCACACCGCTCCCCCCAACGGCGGAGGGGGATCACCCCGCGGACTGACGTCCCCTGGCAACAAGCGCGGGTGGGTATTCGAGCCGTGCGTACGTCACTGACAGGTGACCTGTCGGCTTGGGTTGGTGGCACGGCGATGGTGACGGCCGGAATGGGCGGGCGGGCGGTCTGCAAGGCGGCGGGCGACGCGTTCGAGGGCGGCTGGCGATTGGGGGCGTCGCGGGCGTCCGAGCGGCTCGGCCGCGCGGCGGCACGTTAGTCACACGGCAGCGAACGTTAGGTGCCGGTTAGTCAGTCATTACTGCCGTCAGGAAAGGTGGGAATTGAGTTCACCAGGTCAGCAGCCGTTCTGGCCAGTGCCGCGGCGGCCACCGCCATCGGCATGGGGTCGGCGCAGGCGGGTGCGGCTTCGGTGTCTGCCCAAACGGATACATCCACTTTCCGACACGATGGAGATGCTGTGAGTAACCACTTCGCTCGGCGTATCGCTTTCGGTGCGATGAGTCTGGCCGGTATTGCCAGCGCGGTCGCCGTGACCGCTCCAGCCGCCTCGGCCGCGCCGGCGGCCGACGGTAAGGTGCGTGTCTGCAACCACGCGAGTGGCTACCGTTCGTTCGTCGCCTTCACCACAAGGAAGCACACGGCCGCAGTCGCTCCTGGCCACTGCTCTGCTTGGCGGCCTTCGATCAAGGTCGGCGAATTGGCGTATGTCCAGGGCCTAAAGAAGGGCGACGCTTTCCAGATGGGATCGTACAAGGTGCCCACTGGTAGCTATCAGGTGGACACCCGCGGAACCCCCGGAACCGCGACGTTCCGCATCGTCCACAAGTAATCCACTGCTCGACAGTCGGAACACTGTCCTGCCGGGTACGTACCCGGCAGGACATTTTCGGTCGTGGTGTCGTCTGCGATCAGGGGTTGATGGCCAGGCAGCCGTCTACGTGCAACTCGCACAAGCCCTCGAAGCCCCGCAGGTGATCAGCGCTGAAGCTCGTAGGCATCGGATCGCCGTCCGCGTCGCGTTCGATGTCGTACCAGGCGAGCGCCAGCGCGGTCTGCGCATGCCGCTCGGCGTCGGACCGGGCGGCGATCTCGGCCTGCAGCGCATGGGCTCGGGCCCGTACGCGGACGCTGTCGCCCGTGTTGCGGGCGTCGCGTACCGCGGCGTCGACCAGCCCACGAGCCGCGCCGATGCCGGGGGTCGAGTACAGCGTCACCAGGGCGTGGCTCATGTGAACGATTGCTCGGTGCCACTTGGTGCCGAGCAGCCCTGTCCGTTGCGGCCGCGTACAGAGCGTGGGACGCCTGGTCGTCACGGTCTCGAACGCCAACCGCCCGGCGGTGGGCGGGATGGGACGGGACCCGGAATTCGGGCCTGGCCTACGGCATGGGCGGGTGCTGTTCGGGGCGCCGGACAGGGGCGGAGAGGGCCGGGATCTCGGGATGGTTGCGCAGCGCCGCGACGACCGCGTTCACCGCGGCGCGCTGCGTCGTGCCGCGCCGCACCACGATGGTGACGTTGCGGTGTACCGGTGTGCTGAGCTGCCGCGTGGCGACGGCGTGGTCCGGTGTGACGGCCAGGGCGGGCAGCAGGGTGATCGACCGGCCCGATTCGACGTGTTGCAGCAGCATCAGGTAGTTGCTGAACCTGCAGGCCACTCGGGGCTCGAATCCCGACTCGCGGCACAGCCGCATGGTCAGATCCGCCATGTACGACTGCGGGCGGTCACACGCCCACGTCTCCTCCGCGCAGGCCGCGAGATTCACCGTCGTACGGCAGGCCAGCGGGTGGTCGGGCGGCAGTACCAGGACGATCGGGTCGATGCCCAGGGGAATGATCTCGAGGTCCGCACCCCACGAGAGGCCGGCGTAATCGGTGGTGGTGACGATGACGTCCGCCTCGCCCGAGCGGAGGGCCGCGCCGCTCTCGTGCGGCTCCGACTCGATCAGTTCGAGGTGCAGGCGCGGGTGGGTGGTGGCCAGGCGGGTCGCCGCCGGCATCGCGAGGGTGTAGATCGCGCTCTGGAACACCCCGAGCCGGACGGTGCCGATGGGCTCGTCGTTCAAGGCGTGCAACTCGGCCTC
The DNA here is from genome assembly GCF_003721215.1 of Streptomyces botrytidirepellens. Lineage (NCBI taxonomy): Bacteria > Bacillati > Actinomycetota > Actinomycetes > Kitasatosporales > Streptomycetaceae > Streptomyces > Streptomyces botrytidirepellens. Next base: position 37,510 of record NZ_RIBZ01000044.1, on the reverse strand, counting down.
GGCCTCGGCCATCTGGTCCAGGATCTCCCGGCCCCGACGGGCCAGCAGGAGACCGGCCGGGGTCAGCCGCACATTCCGCCCGGTCCGCTCCAGCAGTCGGCATCGGGTCTCGGTCTCGAGCACCGCCAGTTGCTGGGACACCGTCGAGGCGCTCAGGTGCAGTGTCTCGGCGACCGCGCGGACGGTACCCAGGGTTTCCAGCAGGCTGAGCAGCCGCAGACGCCCCGAGTTGAGCATGCGCCCGATTGTACGGTTCTGCCGAACAGGGTGGTCGGATCTGTGCGATGGACGCGCGCAGCGGTGCGTCCCTAACGTCGGTCACATGCTTCCCGAGACAGCCGAGACAGCCGAGACAGCCGGTGGCGCCCCGGAGCGCCACCTCATCCGCTATTCCGGACAAGCCGCGTTCACTCCGGAGGTCATCGCTCGCGCCGCGGGCACATCGGTGTTCACCGAGAGCGGTCGCGAACTGCTCGATTTCACCTCCGGCCAGATGAGCGCCATCCTCGGACACTCTCACCCGGACATCGTCGCGACGGTCCGCGAGCAGGTCGCCCTCCTCGATCACCTCCACAGCGGCATGCTCAGCCGCCCGGTCATCGAGCTCACTCGCCGGCTCGCAGAGACCCTGCCCGATCCGTTGGAGAAGGTGTTGCTCCTGACCACCGGGGCGGAGGCGAACGAGGCCGCGGTGCGGATGGCGAAACTCGTCACCGGCCGCCATGAGATCGTCTCGTTCGCCCGGTCCTGGCACGGGATGACCCAGGCCGCCGCGAACGCCACCTACAGCGCCGGGCGCAGGGGCTACGGACCCGCCGCGCCGGGCAACTTCGCCTTGCCGGTTCCGGACCGCTTCCACCCCGACATCGTCGACGCCGACGGCTCGCTCGACTGGCGCCGCCAACTCGACCTGGGCTTCGACCTGATCGACGCGCAGTCGGTCGGCAGTCTCGCCGCATGCCTGGTCGAACCGATCCTCAGCTCCGGCGGCATCATCGAGCTCCCGCCGGGCTATCTCGCCGCCCTGGCGCAGAAGTGCCGGGAACGGGACATGCTGTTGATCCTCGACGAGGCTCAGACCGGATTGTGCCGCACCGGCGACTGGTACGCCCATCAGCACGACGGTGTCGTCCCGGACATCCTCACGCTGTCCAAGACGCTCGGCGCGGGGCTGCCGTTGGCCGCCGTGCTGACCAGCTCGGAGATCGAGCAGGAAGCACACGACCGGGGATTTCTGTTCCTCACCACCCATGCCGGCGACCCGCTGCCCGCCGCCGTCGGCAACACCGTCCTCGACGTGCTGGTCCGCGACCGCCTCGACGAGCGCGCGCGCCGGCTCGGCACGACGCTGCGTGAGGGGCTCGACGGTCTCGCCACCCGCCACGACGTCGTCGGGGATGTCCGCGGCCGCGGGCTGCTGGCGGGGGTGGAGCTGGCCGGCGACCAGGTGCTGGGCGCCGGGGGCGCCGACCGGCTCGGCGCGGCCGTCACCCGGCGCTGCTTCGAACTCGGGCTGCACATGAACATCGTCCAGTTGCCCGGCATGGGAGGCACCTTCCGCATCGCGCCGCCGCTGACCGCGAGCGACGAGGAGATCGCCCGCGGTGTCGCCATCCTCGACGAAGCGCTCACCGACGCCGTACGAGGCCTCTGAAGCGATCCACCGTGGGCCTCCCCCCCCTCACATCCTGGCCAGGAGCACCTTCCGAACACTCTTTCCACATAACAAATATGACGCCCGACAATCATGAAACAGGCGAACCGTGGGGCCGATCCCGGCTACACAACACCCCTGCCTGACGAGGGCGTTCCCGACGCGTCACCCGGGCGTAATCGCACCCAACGGACCGGATCCGACCGTTACGTGGCTGTCGCACATTCTTCCGATCGCCATTCTCCGGGCGCTCGGGATCATCACGGATTCCGATGGATGCCAGGGCTTCTGCTGGTGACGGCGAGACTCCAGCGGATAAGATATCGCGCGCTGCTCGCGATGGCGGTCGGTGAGGTAGGCGGTGGGGGCGAGGGTGCCGTGGTTGAGCTGCGAAAAGACGCAACCCGGGGCGGCCCTGCTCACAGCTCTGAACACGCGTTCGCTTTTCCTGGGACACGGCGCTTACGGCTCATCCGCAATTACCCTCAAACGATCATCGCAAAGCGGTCCACGCAACAGCGCTGGGCCCTTTTTCTTTTCCGTGGCGTTCGCGGCAGGCATCCGCGTCTGAGGCCACGAAGTGGACGTGCGGCGACAAGCGGGGGCTTCGTTTTCACCACAAGAGACATGTGGAGTGTGATGCCATGAACCGAGTCGGCAGAGACTCACGCCGGTCGGCCCGCAGACTCGCGGGGCCGCTGGCGCGCATAGGGTTATCTGTTCTCTTGCTGGCGGGCGGCGCCGTGGGGGCGACGGCTGGACCGGCCGCCGCTTCGACCGCCGACGGCACGCTGACGGTTGAGGTGCTGCGCGACTTCTTCGGCACCGGCGTGATCAATAAGACGATGGACGTGCCGCAGCGGGGCATGAAGGTGCAGATCTCCGACCCCGCCGGGCACGTCGTCACGGGCGTCACGGATGCCACCGGAAAGGTCGTGGTGGCGCAGTCGACGGTGCTGAGCGGCGGCCAATACCGCGTCGACGTCAGCGTCCCGGCACCGTACAGCGACTATCTGCGGGCGGCGCCCGCGTCGACGGCGGAGAACCACTTCGACAGCTTCACGTCGTTCGTGGATGTGTCGGACGGAAAGAACGCCTCGGTGGTGACGGGGGTGTGGGATCCGGCCGACTACGCGCTGCCGGACTCGCGGTACTTCGTGCCGGTCCACAACGGCGCCAACGGGACGGACAACCGGGCGTTGGTGGCGTTCGGGACGAAGAGCCGGGGCACGTGTCCCACCGATGTGGCGTGCCCGACCACGCTGGCCACGCAGGACCAGGTGGGTACGACGTTCGGGTTGGCGTACGACAAGGACCGGACCCGGCTGTTCCAGAGCGCGTTCGCCCGCCGGTACGCCCCGTACGGACCGCAGGGCGGGGGCGCGATCTACACGGTGCCGGTCAACGGCTCGGGTGCGCCACAGCTGTTCGCGCGGGTGCCGGACGCCGCGGTGACGCAGCACGACACCGCCAACATGATCAAGGACCCCGGGTTCACCGACGCGCCGGGCAAGGAGAGCATCGGTGGCCTGGCCCTGTCGGAGGACGGCTCCACGCTGTACGCGGTGAACCTGCGGACCCGCAGCCTGGTGAGCTTCGACGCGACAGGGGCCACCGCCTCGGAGCCCGAGGCGACGGTCCCGATCCCGGACCCGGGGTGTGCGAGCCCCGACGACTGGCGGCCGTTCGGTCTCCAGGTCCACAACAACACGCTGTACGTGGGCGGCGTGTGCAGCGCGGAGAGCACGCAGCAGCGCGCGGACCTGAAAGCCTTCGTCTCCACCTACGACGGCAAGCGGTTCACCACCGTGCTGAGCCACCCGCTCACGGACAAACGCGGCAGCGTCTTCGGCTCCGGCGACAAGGCCACCCACTGGAACCCGTGGAACACCAGCCTGGACACGTGGGACGACCGGAAGGCGGGCAACGTCTTCATCGATCCGCAGCCGGAGCTGGCCTCCCTCGCCTTCGGCCGCGACGGCTCGATGATCCTGGGTTTCCGCGACCGGTTCATGGACGTGCTCAGTTGGGGAGGGCTGGACCCCCGCCCGGGGAACGACACGGCGGAAAGCGCCATGTCCGGTGGTGACATCACCATGGTCTGCGCCACTCCCACCGGTGAATACCAGTGGGAAGGGACCGGGAGCTGCCCCAACCACGCCACCCCCGCCAACAATGGCGGCCAGCCCGCCGATGTCGCCGAATACTTCCCGGGCGACTTCTTTCGCGGCGCGCACCAGGAGACCGCGCTGGGGTCGGTGGCCTATATCCCGCAGCAGCAGTGGGTCGTCAGCACGGAGTTCGACCCGGTCGTCGACGTCGCGACCTCTGGGACCGGGTACCACGACATCACGACCGGCCAGGGCCCGGGCAACGCCCCGACCGCCAACGGGTTCCAGTTCGTCAGCCGGGAACAAGGCGGGTTCGGCAAGGCCGGCGGGCTCGGTGACATCGCGTACGCGGCGGCGAACGCGCCGGTCCAGATCGGCAACGTCGTGTGGTTCGACGGCGACCACAACGGGATCCAGGACCCGGGGCACGTGCTGCTGCCGGGGGCGACGGTCAACCTGCTGGACGCGGACGGCAAACAGGTCGCCACGACCAGGACCAATGCCGCCGGCGAGTACTACTTCGGTGGTGTCGGCGCCCAGTACGAGCTCACGCCGGGCGCGAAGTACACGGTGCAGTTCGACGTGTGCACCGCGGACACCAGCAAGGTGCCCGAGCAGCCCCCGGCGAGCGAGCTGCGGTTCACGCTCCCGCGGGCCGGTGCCAACCGTGCGCATGACTCCAACGTGACCCCGCCGACCACCGGGGAGTTGTGCAACGGCTCCGCGCCTGTCAGGGCGCCGGACAAGCCGGGCGGGGTCGATCACACGATCGACGCCGGGGTGTACATCCCCAAGGCAACGCCGACCCCGACTCCGACCCCGACCGATACCGCGAACCCGACCCCAACCCCGACCGATACCGCGAACCCGACCGATCCCGCGACCCCGACCCCGACCGATACCGCGAACCCGACCTCACCACCGGCCCCGGGCCCGACCTCACCACCGGGCCCGGCCTCGCCACCGTCAGGCGCGCCGCCTGCCAACTCGGGCCCGGCCGGTGGGAGTACGGGTTCCGGTGGCAGCAGGGGTTCGCTGGCGCACACCGGTATGTCCGGGCTGCCAGAGGTGATCGCCCTCGTCGGTCTGCTGGTGGGTTCGGGCCTGTTCATCGCGTTCATGAGCCGGAAGCGCCGCGCCCAGAAACACTGAACGAACCGAACAACAGTGATCTGCCTGCCCGCGATCCGTATGGCGCGGTCAGGCAGATCACGTCTCGGCCGGTCCACGAGGGCCGGCCTTGGAGTCGTCCGCCACCGGACTGCCCAGTGCCGCCGCGACCGTAAGGCGACCGAGCAGCGTGGTGATGGAGAGGGGAAATCAGAAGAGTGTCAGCGTCGGGCCGTGTGCGGAGCGTCAGAACCCAGCAAGCTCGACCAGCCCGTGCGGCTGACCGGCGCCGATGGTTGCGGCCACGCTGGGCGGCAGCCGTCATCGCCATGGTGGCCGTCGCGGTGGCCGCGTTCCTGGTCGTCGACGGCGGCTCTGGCCCCAGCGGTCCGCGCGCACTGACGTCGGATGAGGTGAACCGGCTGGCGATGACCCGGTTCCGTAACTACGAGGCGCACGGCCGCGCGGTGACGATCACCGTGCCGGGCACCGCCGGTGGCCTGATCGTGACCGGGTCGGTCGACTACCAACGCAAGCTCGGTTACGGCGTGGTGCACGGCACCGGGCGCGACACATCCAGCGACGGCCTGATCGAGTGGACGGCCACCTCGGTGTTCGTCCACCCGATGGCGAACGCCCCGGCGCACGCACCCGCGTCGCCGCCCCGCTCGGGCTGGTACGGCCGTCCGCTCCAGTCGTCCGGCAGCACGCTGGACAGTTCGCTGGCCATCGCACTCGGTCTCGGCAGCGACCGGCCGGACAACGCCGAACTGCTGCCGCAGAACGGCGCCGCCTGGCTGGGCCGAGACCGGGTGGACGGGCATCGGGTGGACGTCATGACCGGGCCGTCCTCCCGCGACCGCTCCGGTACGGCGGGCCGGGTGCGCTACTGGGTCGGCTCGGACGGCACCATGCACCGGGTCCGCGTCAGCGTGGGTTCCGAGTCGCGGCCGGTGGTCATCGATTTCGACACCCAGAAGTACCTTCCGGTCAAGCCGGTGCCCGGAGTCACCCCGACCCAGTAGCCGCTGTTCAGGACGCCCGCACCCGCGCGTCCGCGGCAAGCAGGGACGTCGGCGGCAGCGGGATGTCTGCCATGTCCGGCGGGGCCGGAACGGCCGGGACGACGGTGGCGCCCTCAGTGGTGGCGTGGGGGAACTGCGGCTGTGGACCGGGCGCCGCGACCTTGGTGAACGGGATGCCCCCGGGCGCGGTCGGCATCGTCCACCTGCCGGCCGGCGAGGGCGACTTGGCCGGCAGCGGACAGGACGCGGTTGTCGCGAGCCGGGCGGGCACCGTGGTGCGCAGATCGTTGCCGCGCAGGCAGTTGCCCCGCCCCCGCGTGGCGGTGGGGAACGTCCAGCCGACGTCGACGCCGTTGCGGGTGAACGTGTTGTCCACGATCTGGTTGCCGACCGACGGTATGTCGGCGGTGGCGGTGATCACCAGCCCGGCGTTGCTGTTGTCGGCGACGCGGTTACGGACGAACTGGTTGTCGCTGCCGCCGTCGACGCCGATGCCGGTGCCCCACCCGCCGTCGGCCTGCTGCGGGGTGGCCCGCTGCTGGTTGGCGGCGATCAGATTGCCCGCGATGACGGCGCCCCGCTGCGGGAGCAGCTTCTCCTGGTGGTCGGAGTTGGTGGTCAGGCCGACCCGGTTGCCGACAAGGCGGTTGCGGACCACGTACATGTCGCCGCTGGCGTTGGTGCCTTCGTAGCCGACCGCGTTGAGTTCGGCGATGTTGTCCCGCACGACGATGTGACACGGCTTGCACTGCCCCACATAGATCCCCGAGTCGGCCCCGCCTGACGCGTACGAATGCTCGATGACACCGTTCTGCGCGGAGAACGCGTAGATGCCGTACAGACCGTTGCGGGTCGCGGTCACATACGAGACCAGGAACGACTTCAGGAAGGTGACGGGCTCATCGCCGGTGTCGTAGCCGCCGCTCTGCCCCGGCAGCCCGGCGGCCGCCGCCGCTGAACCGGTGACCAGCACCCCGTTCTGCGTGTTGTTCCGCACGGTCAGGTTCTCCACGGCCACCCCGGGCGCCGCGACGACGACACCGTTCGGCTGCCGCAACCGCCCGTCGATGACGACCTTGTGCCGGGACGCGCCGCGAAGAGTGATGCGAGCCGTATTGATCTTCACCGACTCGTGGTACACGCCCGGAGCGACCAGCACCAGGTCACCGGGCCGAGCCAAGGACACCGCATCCGAGATCGTCGGGGCATCGGCAGGCACGCGGATCGTCACATGCGCACCGGTCGGCCGCCGGCCTTTGCCCGATCCGCCATCGCCGCCATCGCCGCCACCGCAGCCGACCACAAGGGTCAGCGTGCCCAGTACCGCCGCCACCACGCGAAGAGCTAATCGAGGCATGGGCCCCAGTCTGGCAGAACGTCCAATTACCCGCCATAATTGGCGAGATTGACCGGCGCGCACGATTCGGGTGTGGCACTCTGCACCCCATGCATCGAGCCGATCACCATCCGTCGCGCCGCGCGTTCCTCGATGTCACCGGCACCATGGTGGCCGCCGGCCTGGCCGCCGGGTGCACATCGGACTCCGCCCGGCCAGGCCGGCACGCCCCCACCGCCGCGGCCACGCCGACGCCGGTTGTGGCGACGGGCCGGCATCAGGCAGGCATCACGCTCCCCCAGCCGGCCCAGCGCAACCTGCTGGCCGTGGTGGCTGACCTCGGTGCCACCGTGGCTCCCGGCCCGTTACTGGCCGAACTGGGCCAGGCCATCCGCACACTCATCGCGGGCAACGACCCGCGGCTGCTGGGCCTGTCGCCGGGCGACCTCACCGTGACCGTCGGCGTGGGCCCCCGGCTGGTGCGCACGGCCGACGCGTCGCTGCCCGGCGCGGCCGACCTCCCGCGGTTCTCCCGCGAGCGGATCGCCCCGCGGGCACGCGGCGGTGACCTGCTGATGCAGATCTGCGCCAGCGACGCGCTGCTCCTACCGGTCGTCGCCGCCGCGCTTCTGGACCAGGCCGGTGACCGCATCCACGAACGCTGGCGGCAGTCCGCACGCCGCGGTGCGAACGTGCCCGTCGGCAACGGCCTCACCGCGCCGCGGAACCCGCTCGGTTTCATCGACGGCATCGTGGGCCCGCACACGGCCGCCGAACAACGACGCGACCTGTGGCTGGCCGGACCCCCCGCGGTCGCCGGTGGCACCCTTGCCGTACTGCGGCGCATGGAACTCGACCTGCCGCGGTTCGCCGCCCTGTCCGTAGCCGAGCAGGAGGCGGTCTTCGGGCGGCGCCGGGCCAGCGGCGTCCCCCTCTCCGGCGGCCCCGTCGCCTCGGGCCCGGAACTCGGCGCCAAGACACCGGACGGACGCTATCTCGTCCCCGCGGACGCCCACGTGCGCAGGGCGAACCCCTCCGTGGTCGGCGCCGGCCTCATGCTCCGCCGCTCCTACAGCACCGACGAGCCCGCCCCCGGCCTGCTCTTCATCAGCTTCCAGAACGACCTGCGGACCTTCACCGCCACCCTCACCCACATGGACACCTCCGACGCACTGCTGCGATTCACCACCACAACCGCCAGCGCGACGTTCCTGATCCTCCCCGGCTTCGACCGGCAGCACCCGCTCGGTTCCCAGCTGTTCGCCTGATCACCCCGCGCCCGCCGCTTCGGCCCGATCAGACGGCTCCCCGAATTCGCTTCGTCGGCTGTCTGCGACACGCGGCGTCAATCGTCGTTCGTGTACGCACAGTTCGCACTCGTGTACGGTGCCGTGGGCATCCGTTGTGGCTCTGCGGGGAGGGCGGGGGAACGTTGGATCTCCGGCATCAGACGTCGAACTTCGTCAACGCGTCCTGGTCGATGGTGCGGCTGCGTGATCTGATCTTCGAGATGCTGAGTCTGCTCTTCACCGAACTCAACGAGCACGGTGGGATGGCGGGTGACGACGAGGCGGGGCGGGCCTTTGCCGCCGTGTACAAGGAGGCCGTGAAGACGGTCTTCGACAAGTCCGGCTTTGCCCATCAGGTGATGGCCAACGGCGCCGGGGCCCTAGTCAAAGCGTCTGAGGAGTTCCTGAAGCACGAGAGCAAGACAGCTGCGGAGCTTCTTGGCAAGAGTCCTCAGGACCCAGGGATCGGCCCGCAGCCGTCCGGACCCGACTGCAACCCACGTGCCAGCCACAACGCCGAGGACCTGCCTGATGTCGTCGGCGAAACCAGCGGCACCGACCAGTACTTCTTCAACGAGCGCTTCCTCGGCCAGCCGGACAAACTCCACGCCGTCGCCAAGACCTGGCGTAGCGCCGCCAAGATCCTCGAAGACGCCTACTGGGACTCCGACACCGCCTGGAAGACCGCCAACCTCGACCAGGTCGGCGAGACCGCCGACGCGGTCGAGGACTTCTTCAAGAAGTTCGTCGGCAAGGCCGCGCCGCCGAGCGAGGTGGGCGCGGACGAGACGCTCATGGCGAACCTTCCCACCGCCTGCAAGATGCTCGCCAACGCTTGCGATGCTTACGCCGGTCACATAGAGGCCGCCAAGGACCGTCGGGCCATGGAATCCATGCCCCTCACCGGAGAGCCTCTCTGGCCCTGGGAACAGCCCAGGTTCGGAGGGGACGGTCACGACGGCGGCCTTCACGAGGCCATTGCCGGTGACACGCGGATCGCCGCCCTCGGCAAGATCCCCGCTGCCTTGGATACTTCCAAGTCGAGGGTGAAGATGCCGCAGCCCGACAATGACGGCCTCCTGCCAGGTCTGCCGCCGTTCCTGGCTCCGCTGATCCGCGTCCCGACCCTGGTCCCGGCCGCCTATCGCCCTCCTAAGGGCCCGCGTGTCCAGCCGATTTCCCCGGGCACGCCGCCCGACCCTCGCTTTCCGCCGCTCACGCCTGGGGAGCAGAACGACTTCCAGACCTGGCTGAGTTCTCTACGGCCGGGCGATGTCTCGGGCGGCAGGCCGGCGGAGATCGCCTATCAGAAGCGCGTGGCCGGCTACCCAGAGTACGAGGTCCCTATTCCGCCCGGCCACAGCAAGGGGAACACGCTGATGGTGGACGGGTTCCGCGATCTCGACGGTATGGCAGTCGAGGCGAAGTACGTCAACAAACCCAACCAGCGCTGCTACCGCTCGCTCGACGACCTCCGCGAGAACCATGAGAAGGGGAAAAAGGACTTCCTCTACCGCTCGGACCGCGACGAGCTCAAAAAGTACGCCGCCGCTCTCGACGACCCCAGGAACACGGAGATGCGAGGCGTCGAGACGGTCACGAACAACCAGGAGTCGGTCCAGTACTGGCGCGTCATGATGGCCGCCTACGGTGTCAAAGGCCACGCCCGCTACGTACCCTGACCACCGCCGCCCAGCCGCACAGGAAGCACAGCGCCACGATGGAACCGGAAGAGATCGCCGAACTCCGCACCATGTACATCTTCAGCCCGCCGGAGGGGCAGAGCTGGGGCTTGACCTACGAGGGCCTGGAGACCCTGCTGCGCGAGCGCGACCCTGAGGAGTTCATCCGCATCGATGATGGCTCTGACGGCCCGGTCAGCGGATCGTCCATGCACTTCGGGATCACCCTGGACGACGAAGAGCTTGAAGGCATGGCCTTGCTTGCACCCGAGGGGGTGTCCGTCATGGACTGCACTGTTCACACAGCGGCCGCCTTCGCCGTCTGGCTCTCGAACAATGTGGTGCCGACGGGCGTGGCCGTCGCCTTCAACACGGAATGGGGTCTGGAAGCCGAGCTGCCGGACACCCCCGTTCCAGAGGCGCCCCGTCCGCGGATCGCTGCCGCGTTCATGAAGCACCTCGAGGACACTGGAGAGCTCGACTGATCCCGGAGATCGGTAGCCTCCCCGCACGGCCGACGAGCCGTTCGGCGGTCACGGGGACCGTGCGGTACGGCCCATGGGGTGCTACCGCCTGGGCCGTACGGGCCTGGAGAACCCGGAGATCAGGAGCTCAGCCGCGAACTCGACCACATCCTGCGCGGTGTGCTCGCCGAGCGTGTGGCGACTGAAGCGGTGGACCGGCCACTGCCGCGGGGGCCGGGGCGGCGGTGCATTGCGCGGCGCTGCGGGCCTTGGCTGCCTTGGCACGGCCGGGAGCGTGGGGTCGGCCGGGGCGCTGGATGCAGGGTTTTCACTCGTTGAGAGTAACCCGGGGGATCAACTCCCCGTCCGCCCACGCAAACGGCCCCGGCGCGGAGTCCGAGGCCGAGCAGGACGCCTCCCTGGGGGAGAAACCCCAGGTCAACGGCCTATCCCATGGTGCCCCCGGCAGGATTCGAACCTGCGACACCCGCTTTAGGAGAGCGGTGCTCTATCCCCTGAGCTACGGAGGCATGGTCGCTGGTATGGCGGCCGAGGGTCAGCCTACCGGGTTCGGGATCGGGGTGCGGAACAGGTTGCCAACGTCGTGCTGTCCTGCTCGGTAGCGGAGCCGTGCCTGTGGGTAGTGGGCCGGCGATATTCGGTGGTAACGATCTTGCTGCCTCGCCAGGCTGGGGCTGACCGCTGAAGAGCGCCTGTGTCGGAAGGACGTGTATGAAGGGCTTCGACCCCAGGACGAGCTTCGGATACGAGACATCCCGGACCTACGACGCTGACGCGCGTGGAGACGAGGAGGAGACGGTCAGGTTTCTCGCCGGGCTGGCCGGTCCCCGCGACGCGCTGGAGTTTGCCGTGGGCACCGGGCGCATCGCCTTGCCGCTGCGGGCGGCCGGGGTGCGCGTCGACGGCATCGAGCAGTCGCAGCACATGGTCGACCGGATGCGCGAGAAGCCGGGCGGCGACCGGGTCGAGGTGACCATGGGGGACATGTCCCGGGTTACCACCGGGCGCACGTACGGGCTCGTCTACCTGGTGTTCAACACGATCGGCAATCTGCTGACCCAGGACGACCAGGTGCGGTGTTTCGAGAACGCCGCGCGCCACCTGGCCGACGACGGCGTGTTCGTCCTGGAGTGCCGGGTGCCGACGGCCCCCGCTCAGCCGGGCCACCAGTTCATCGACGTCGAGCGCCTTGAGGCCGACCGCGTCGGGCTGGGTGTCTGCCGGTATGACCCGGTCACCCAGATCCTGGACGAGAATCACGTCCACCTCGGCGTCGACGGTCTCGCCTTCAGCCCCATCAGATTGCGCTTGGCGTATCCGCCCGAGTTCGACCTCATGGCTCGTATCGCGGGCCTTCGGCTGCGCGACCGGTGGGGAGGATGGGACGGCGAACCGTACGACGCCACCAGTTGGCGCCACATCAGCCTCTATGAGAAAAGTGACGCCTGACGAAAAGCCACCAGGCCGGGCACTGGCAGGGGGTGCCTGGGTCCGCCCTCTCCTCGGTCAGCTCTCCTCCAGCCGCAGGCGAGGCTCGGTCAGCAGCAGCTCTGCCAAGGGCGTACGCGCGTGGTGCACGGAGCGGCCGCTGCGGGTGGTGGTGAGGAGGCCGGCGCTGCGGAGGGCCGTGGCGTGGGTGGAGGCCGTGGCGTTGCTGACGCCGAGGCGGCGGGCGAGGGCCGTGGTGGTGTGGGGCTCGTCCAAGGTGCGGAGCAGAGCGAGCCGGGTGCGGCCGAGGACGTCCGCGAGGGGGTCGTCCGGCGGGTTGCGTCGGGGCGGGGTGAGCGGGAGGCTCATGCCTGCCGGGTAGGCGAGTGCCGCCGGGCGGTCCGGCCGGTCCTGGACGAGGGGGCCGCGGCGCCAGTGGAAGGTGGGCCGCAGGATCAGCCCGCGCCCGTCGAGCCGGATCTCGCGCACGTCTGGAACGCCCGGCAGGGGCCATTCCCAGACGCCGTCGCGCAGCCGTGAGCCGGGGGCCAGGGCGGTCAGGGCGGGGCCGAGGCCCTGTTCGGTGACCGTGAGGGCATGGCGGGCGAATTCTGCTCGGTGCAGGTCTTGGACCAGGGACCACACCGGTGCGAGGACGGACTGGTACGCCGACCGCTGGGCCCGGCCGAGTGTCCGCCAGGCGTCGGCGTCCCCGGCGTGCAGGGCGCGGATCCACGGCGGGGCGGGACGCGTCGCGTACACCTGCTCGATCCCTGCCCGTACGAACTCCGGGCGGGCCGATCTGATCAGCGCGAAGCCCTCGTCCGGCGTGTCGCCGAGGACGTCGAGGAAGGCGGGGGCCACCCCACCCGGTGCCAGGTCCGCGAGCGGTTCGACCGTGCGCGGCAGGCTGCGCAGCAGTCGGTGCCGCCAGCGCCCGAACAGCGGTTCCGGGGAGCCCAGCATCATCAGGGCCGCGTGCAGCTCGGGTACGGGCGACGGCCGTGGCGCGAACCGCACCCGGGCGAGATCGTCCGCCGTGAAGTGGATCCGGATCACGCACATCCCCCCGCTCCGCGCCAGCCTTTCGGGCCCGGTCGAATGCTTCGCCATGGCACAGAGGCTGCTCCCAGGATGCCGTTCATGGCTTCTTTCCTCACACCCGGTCGGCGCTTGTTCGCCAAGGCCGCCCTCGCCGGGGCCGCCGCTCCGCTGCTGGCCGCTGTCCCGGTCTCCGCCGCCGCGCCCGGCCTGCGTCTCCCGGCGCCCCAAGGGCCGTACGCCGTCGGTGCCACGACGCTGCACCTCCTCGATCGCTCCCGCAACGACCCGTGGGAGCCCCGGATCGGCGTACGCGAGCTCATGGTCACCGTCCTGCGGCCCGTCGCCCCCGGACGCGGCTTTCCGCGGGCCCCGCAGCTGACGCCGGGCGCTGCCGCGCTGTTCACGGAGATCGGTCCGCTGATGCATCCGCAGCTGCCGGTGGCCGGAGTCGACTGGGCGGCCACGCTCACCCATGCCCGGACCGGCGCTCCGCCCCTGCCCGGGCGGCGCCCCGTGCTGCTCTACAGTCCCGGTGGGGGCGACGCCCGCACGATGGGCGTCTCCCTCGCGGTGGATCTCGCCTCGTACGGCTGGACGGTCCTCACCGTCGATCACCCCGGGGACGCGAGCGAGGTGGAGTTCCCCGACGAGCGGCCGGGCCGCGAACGGGTCCGGCCGACCGCGCTGCAGGGGCCGCCCGACGCGGCCGCCTTCCGCACCATGATCGACACCCGGGTCGCCGACCTCCGCTTCGTCCTCGACGCCCTCGGCTTGGACCGGGTCGGGGTCTACGGGCACTCCGCGGGCGGCACCGCGGCCGCGCAGGCGCTCCACGAGGACCGGCGGATCGCCGCCGCGGCCAACCTGGAGGGGTATCTCGACCAGATGGACGGCGAACTGCTGCCGGTGGCCCGGCAGGGTACGGACCGGCCGCTGCTCCTGGTCGGCACCGACGGCTTCCGCAACGCCCGGCTGGACCGGTCCTGGGCAGCGCTCCTCGCTCACGCGGGCCCCGTTGCCCGGCGGCAGCTCGACGACGCCGCGCACTGGGTCTTCACCGACTACGCGGCCCTCGTCCCCCAGCTCCACAGGGCCGGTCTGATGACCGCTGCCGGACGCGCCGCCATGGTCGGGCGGGCGGACCCACGGGTCACCGTGCCCGCCGTTCGCGACCTCGTACGGTCGTTCTTCGCCCGCCACCTGCCGATGTGAGCGCCGCCCCGCGGAACGAGCGCAGCATTATGCCGCCGAGTGGGCGCCTATTGCGAAATAGGGGGCCGAGTGCTGTACGGAAATGTGGCCGCACCGTCGCCGCCATCGTGCCTCTCGTCAATTTCCTTTTGGCGTTTTGGGTGCAGCCACCGTGACACCAAGGCTGCCCGTCGGCGCTGACGAATCGCTGTTGATTCACTAACGTGCCACTAACGAAAATCGGGCGTCTTTTGTGATTTGCGCGATGTGGGAAATCGATGCAGGGTTACGTGGCGAGCCGTCAGAACATCGACTGCGAGAGGTCGTTGACTCCACCCCCCAGGAAGGCCCCATGTCCACAAGCACGATGACCCGTTCACGCCCGCGCAGCCCGGCGTTTCTCATATCGCTCATGGCCGCTTTCACCGCGCTTTTCCTCACGTCGTGCAGCGGTGACCCCTCGCAGGACAGTGAGCAGACCGGAAAGGGTGCGGTGAGCAACAACGCGGCGCCCGGGCAGGCGCCCGGGCAGAAGGCGGCCGCCAAGCCGCTGGGGGAGGGTGGGTCGCTGTATCCGCGGGCGATCCGGTTGCAGCACAGCGGGGAGGCGAACGGGCGTGTGCTCGCCTCGTCCGTCTCGCACGAGGGCGGCAACGGGGTCGGGGAGATCCAGGAGAGCACCGACGGCGGCGGGAGCTTCCGCCAGGTGGGGACCGTCTCCGCACCGCAGGCCGCGAACGGCAAGGGGCTGTGCTGCGCCACGCTCTACGAGCTGCCGCAGCAGGTCGGGGACATGCCCGCCGGGACGCTGCTGTGGGCGGCGTCGTTCGGGCAGGACGAGAAGCCGGACCGCCGGATGTCGATCCGGGTGTTCAAGAGCACCGATCACGGGCGCAACTGGAGCCCTCTGTCGACGGTCGCCACCGCGTCGAACGCCAAGGGGCTGTGGGAGCCGGAGTTCTCCATCGACGCCGAGGGGAACCTGGTCTGCCACTACTCCGACGAGACCGATCCGCGCCACAGCCAGAAGCTCGTCGCCGTACGGTCAAAGGACGGCGTCTCGTGGAGCGGGGCCCGCGACACCGTGACCAGCAAGCTGGAGTCCGACCGGCCCGGGATGGCGGTCGTGCGGAAGCTGCCGAACGGGACGTACGTCATGTCGTACGAGATCTGCGCGGCCGGGGGCAAGTACGCGTGCGTGGCGCATCTGCGGACGTCTCGCGACGGGTGGGACTGGGGCGACCCGGCCGACCTGGGCACCCGGGCGGAGACGGAGGACGGGAAGTACTTCCTGCACGCGCCGAATCTGGCCTGGGCGCCGGAGGAGGGGAATCCGCAGGGCAAGCTGCTGCTGGTGGGTCAGGCGATGTACACCAAGGACGGCAGCCGGGCCGAGGCCAGCGGGCGCACGATCTGGACCAACAGCGAGGGCGGGGAAGGGGCGTGGCGCGAGATCCCGGCGCCCGTCGCGGTGAAGTCCGACAAGCTGGACTCCTGCCCCAACTACAGCTCCAGCCTCCTGCCATCAGAGGACGGCAGCAAGGTGCTTGAGATTGCCACGGACTATGACGGTGGGGTCTGCCGGCCGTACTTCGGCACCGGAGGGTCGTAAAACACAACGGGCACCGCCACACCAAGTGGCGGTGCCCATAGCGCGCTCAGCCCTCCGGGCGGAACTTCGCGATCGGGTTCCGCAGGGTGCCGATCAGCTGAAGCGCGCCCGCCGGGTCCTGGAGGTCGACCATCTCGCGGTTGTTCCGCAGTTGGAGCCGGTTGAGGCAGGACAGCGCGAAGTCCTCGGCGAACATGTCGTACTGCTTGAACTTGTCCGCGAGGTGCGGCATCGCGTCCTGGTAGCCCTGGACGGAGGCGGCGACCGTCTGCCAGAAGGTGTCCTCCTCGAGCAGCCCGTCGGAGACGAGGATGCCGTTGAGGAAGCGCAGGAAGCAGTCGAAGACGTCGGTGAAGACGGACAGCAGTTTCTTGTCCTCGGGGACGTCCGCGCGGATGCGCTCGACGGCCGGGGGCAGGACCGCGTCCGGGTCCATGACCGCGATCTCCTCGGCGATGTCCTTGAAGATGACGCGCTGGACGGCACCGTCCTCGATGACCAGGATGACGTTCTCGCCGTGCGGCATGAACACCAGGTCGTATGCGTAGAAGCTGTGCAGGACCGGGGTGAGGTAGGCGTCCAGGTAGCCGCGGAGCCAGGCCGCCGGGGTGAGGCCGGATTCCTCGATGAGGGCGCTGACGAAGGAGCCGCCGTCGGCGTCGGTGTGGAGGAGGGAGGCCATGGTGGCGAGGCGCTGGCCGGGTTCCAGGGACGGCACGGGGCTCTCGCGCCACAGGGCGGCGAGCATCTTCCGGTACGGGGAGTACCGGTTGGTGGCGGCCTCGTACTGGCGGTGGTGGTAGCCGATGGCGGCCCGCTCGCGGATGATCGAGAAGCGGGCGGCCTGGAAGACGTCGTCGGCGGCGATGACGCCGGTCAGCCAGTCGTTGATGGCCGGGGTGGCCTCCATGTAGGCGGCCGAGAGGCCCCGCATGAAGCCCATGTTGAGGACCGACAGGGCGGTCTTCACATAGTGCTTGGACGGGTGGCTGGTGTTGTAGAAGGTACGGATCGACTGCTGCGCGAGGTACTCGTCCTCGCCGGTGCCGAGCCAGACCAGCCGCTGCTGGGCGACCTCGGCGGCGAAGCTGACGGACAGCTTGTTCCACCACTGCCAGGGGTGCACCGGCAGCAGGTGGTAATCGGCGATGTCGAGGCCCTGGCCGCTGAGGGTGTCCGCGAAGCGGGCCCGGGTCTCCTCGCTCAGCTCGGCGCGGACCAGCGCGTCGTAGTCCAGGTCGGTGGAGGCGGTGAAGGTGGAGTGGTCGCGGTGCGCGGCCAGCCAGACCAGCTGGACGGGGCTCGCGGTCTCCGGGGCGTACGAGAGGTACTCGTGGATGCCGAAGCCGAGCCGGCCGTTGTTGGCGACGAAGCAGGGGTGGCCCTCGGTCATCCCCGTCTCGATCTCCTGGAAGCCGGACTTGGCGAGCCGGGCCGCGCCGACCGGCTCGGCGGCCAGCTTGTAGGCCGTTCCGGAGAGGGTGGAGCTGATCTCCTCCAGGTAGACGGGGAGGATGTCGTCGCTGAGGCCGAGGGTGCCGCGCAGCTCGATGAAGAAGTCGAGGGCGTCCAGCGGGCGCTCCGCGCCGTCCGGGCCGTGGCGGGTGATGCTGTCCGCGTCGACCAGCCAGTGGTCCAGGGTGAGGACGCGGGCGGCGAAGCGGTAGGTCACCGTGCCGTCGTCGCCGGGGACGGCGTACCGGCCGTCGTCGGCGAGTTCGGGCTTCAGCAGGCGCTCGTGCGTGAATTCGGCGAGCGCTTTGCGCAGGAGGAGGCGGCCCGCCCGCTCCCACAGGTCGGGGGTGAGGTGGGCGACGGCGTCGCGGGGGCTCATCGGAATACTCCTTGGGCGGCGCGCGCGGCGGCGAAGCGTTCGCGCGTGCAGGTACTGAGGTAGGCGTCCTTCTCCGGTTTGACGATCTTCTCGACGACGTCGAAGCCGACCGCCGCGTTCAGCGCGTGCACCGCGTCGTTGCGGACGTCGGGCTCGACGACGACGCGCCGGACGGCCGGGTCGCCGAAGCAGAACTCCATGACGGTGGTGATCACGGCGAGGGTGAAGCCGTGCACCGGGGTGTCGGTCGGCGCGCACAGGAAGTGCATGCCGACGTCACCCTTGCGGGGCTCGTACAGCCCCACCAGCTCGACCTCGGCCGGGTTGTAGCGCTCGGCGAGGAAGGCGGGGTCGCCCTCGTGCAGGCCGATGAAGGCCTCGTGGTGCGGATGGTCGGCGATCCTGCGGTACTCGGCCTCGGTGTCGGCGAGGCTCGCGTCCTGCATCATCCAGTAGGACGCCTTGGGGTGGGTCACCCAGCGGTGCAGCAGCGCGGCGTCGGCGGCCGGGTCGAGGGTGCGCAGGGCGAAGGTGCCGAGGCGGTCGTCGTGGCGTTCGAAGACGGTTTCGAAGACGGTCATGTCAGGAGTCCCTCCGGCGCGCCGAACTCCTGGAAGGCGATCGACTTCTCGACCGGGTAGTGCTCGCGGCCCAGCAGCTCGCGGATGATCCAGGAGTTGCGGTACGGGCCCATGCCCAGGTCGGGGGAGGTGAGGCTGTGCGCCTGGGTGGCACCGTTCTGGAGGAAGATGCCGCGGCCGGTGGTGTCGATGCTGTAGTTGCGGGCGACGTCGAAGCGGCCGTGGTCGTCCCAGCGGATGCGGTCGCGCACCGGCTCCAGGAAGGCGGGCACCCGGTAGCGGTAGCCGGTGGCGAGGACGAGGCCCTGGGTGGTGAGGGAGAAGTCGCGCTCCTGCTCCTCGTGGCGCAGCCCGAGGGTGTACGTACCGGTGGACTCGTCGTACGAGGCGTCGGTGAGCGACGTGTTGGTGAGCAGCCGGGTCGGCACCGGGCCGTCCAGGCTCTGCTGGTACAGCAGGTCGTAGATGGAGTTGATCAGATCCGCGTCGATGCCCTTGAACAGGCCCTTCTGCTCGGACTCCAGCCGGTAGCGGGTGTCCTCGGGGAGGGCGTGGAAGTAGTCCACGTACTCCGGCGAGGTCATCTCCAGCGTGAGCTTGGTGTATTCGAGAGGGAAGAAGCGCGGGGAGCGGGTCACCCAGTTGAGGCGGTAGCCGTGGCTGCCGATGTCGGCCAGCAGATCCTGGTAGATCTCGGCCGCGCTCTGCCCGCTGCCGACGATCGTGATGGACTCCTTGGCCTGGAGCGCCTCCTTGTGCTCCAGGTAGCGCCCGTTGTGCAGCAGGTCCCCGCCGAGACCCTGGCAGGTCTCCGGGATGAAGGGCGGGGTGCCGGTGCCGAGCACCAGGTGGCGGGCGCGGTGCTCGGTGGTCTCGCCGGTGGGGCGCCGGGAGCGCACGGTGTAGAGGCCGTCGGCCTCGTCGTACGTGACGCCGGTGACCTCGTGGCCGAAGCGGACGCTGGAGAGCTTCCCGGCGGCCCAACGGCAGTACTTGTTGTACTCGGCGCGCAGCGGATAGAAGATCTCGCGGATGTAGAACGAGTACAGCCGCCCGGATTCCTTCAGGTAGTTGAGGAAGGAGTACGGGGAGGTGGGGTCGGCCAGGGTGACGAGGTCGGCCATGAACGGGGTCTGGAGGGTGACGCCGTCCAGCAGCATGCCCGGATGCCAGTCGAAGTCGGGCTTGCTCTCCAGGAACAGGCCGTCGAGGTCCTCGATCGGCTCGGTGAGGCAGGCGAGGCCCAGGTTATAGGGGCCGAGCCCGACGGCGACGAAGTCGTATATGTGCGGGGTGGACACGGTGGTTCTCCGAGGGGACGTGCGGTCAGCGGCTCTCAGCTGGCGCGGGAGTGGCTGAGTTCGGGCTCGATGTGCAGGGCCAGGTACTGACCGGCGTGCTCGGCGAGGAGGTCGAGGACGAACGCGATGTCGCGCAGCGACGTCTCCGGGTTGAGCAGCGTGAACTTCAGGTAGTGACGGCCGTCCACGACGGTCCCGGCCACCACGGCCTCGCCCGAGGCGGCCAGGGCCTCGCGGGCGTGCAGATTGGCGCGGTCGACGAGGTCCGCGTCGGAGTCGTCCCCGGGCACGTAGCGGAAGACGAGCGTGGACAGCTGCGGCTCGGTGACGACCTCGAACCGCGGGTCGGTGTCCAGCAGGTTCCAGCCCTCGGCGGCCCGGTCCACGACCTCGTCGAAGAGCGCCCCGATCGCGTCCGCGCCCATGATGCGCAGGGTCAGCCACAGTTTCAGCGCGTCGAAGCGGCGGGTGGTCTGGATGGACTTGTCGACCTGGTTGGGGATGAGCTTCTCGACGCTGCGCTCGGGGTTCAGGTAGTCCGCGTGGTACGTGGCGTGGCTGAGCGTGACGCGGTCGCGGACCAGGACGGCGCTGGAGCTGACCGGCTGGAAGAACGACTTGTGGTAGTCCACGGTGACCGAGTCGGCGCGCTCGATGCCGTCCAGCAGGTGGCGCCGGGTGGGGGAGGCCAGCAGCCCGCAGCCGTACGCGGCGTCCACGTGCATCCAGGAGCCGTGCCGTGAGCACAGCTCGGCGATCTCGGGCAGCGGGTCGATGGAGCCGAAGTCGGTGGTCCCGGCGGTCGCGACGACGGCCATGACCACCTGGTTCTCACTGAGGCAGCGGTCCAGTTCGCGGGCCAGGGCGACGGTGCGCATGCGCCGGTCCTGGTCGCAGGGGATCGCGATGACGGCCTCGTAGCCGAGCCCCAGGATGGCGGCGGACTTCTTCACGGAGAAGTGGCTGGCCTGGGAGGTGAGGATGCGCAGCCGCGGCAGGATCTCGGATTTCGGGGGTACGGGCTCCCCGGCCGCTGCGGCTTCCTTCTCCACCAGCTTGCAGGCCTCGTCGCGGGCCAGCAGCAGCGCGTGGAGGTTGGACTGGCTGCCGCCGCTGGTGAAGATGCCGTCGGCGGCCTCGCCGAGGCCGATGCGCTCGGCGGTCCAGTCGATCAGCCGCCGCTCGATCAGGGTGCCGCCCGCGCTCTGGTCCCAGGTGTCGAGGGAGGAGTTGACGGCCGAGAGGACCGCCTCGCCGAGCAGCGCCGGGATGACCACGGGGCAGTTGAGGTGGGCGAGGTAGCGCGGGTGGTGGAAGTAGACGGCGTCCTTGAGGTAGACGCGCTCCAGTTCCTTCAGCGCGGCGTGCGGGTCGCCCAGCGGTTGTTCCAGGTCGATGCCGGAGATCTCGGGGGCCAGTTCACCGGGGGTGACGCCGGTGAACGGGCGGTCGGTGCGGGCGACGGTGGAGGCCACCAGGCCGACGCCGTCGGTCACGGAGCGCCGGTAGCTCTCCGCCGTACGGTCGTTGAAGAGGTGGGTCCTGCCATCCGCCGCCCCGGGTATCGACTCCGACGACGGGTCCTCAGCGGTCTGCGCGAGGAAACTCACGGTCTGTCCTTCCTGGAGCATGCGGACGCGCGGGCGTGGGCGCGTCTGCGGGCGTGCTGTGGGGGTGTAAGGGGCGCTGTGGGGTGGGAGCGGGCATGCCGGGGCGCCGACCGGGGGAGCCGGGCGCGCGGTGGCGCGCCTCGGCGTTCGTCAATCCCGTCGGCCAGTGAGGGAGCGGGCAGGGGGAGGGGAGCGGTCAGGAAGAGGGGCGCGGGTCAGTCGTCGGACTTCGGGCCGGTGCCGCTCACGGCCTCCTCGACGAGCTGTTCCTCGCAGGTGCCGAGCCGCCAGTAGCCGGTGAAGGTCACCGCTTTGCGCTCGAAGCCGCGTTCGCGCACCAGATGGCGGCGCATCTCCTTGACGGTTCCGGCCTCGCCCGCGACCCAGGCGTACGGGGTGCCGGAGGGCAGCTGGGTGGCGCGTACGTCGTCCAGCAGCAGGGCGGAGCGCGGGGAGCCGGGGGTGGCGCCGTCCCGGACCAGCCAGGTGATGTCGGCGTTGGCCTCGGTGTGCAGTTCCTGCATGTCCTCGGCGTGCTGCACCTCGATCCACACCTTCGCGGGGGTGCCGGCGGGCAGCCAGTCGAGGATGCCGGCGACGGCGGGCAGCGCGGTCTCGTCGCCGGAGAGCAGCACCCAGTCGGTGCCGGACGGCGGCCGGAAGTCGACACCGCCGTTGTCCTCGACGACCGGGCCCAGCAGGGTGACGCGGTCGCCGCTCTCGGCGCGCGCGGCCCAGCGGGCGGCCGGGCCGCCGTCGTGGTGCAGCGCGAAGTCGACGTCGATCTCGTCGGGTTCGCGGCGCTGCTCGCGCACGGTGTACGAGCGCATGATGCCGCGGACGGCCGGGTCCATCTTCCGCCAGCTGGCGAACCAGCCGTCGCCGTCCTCGACGGGCACGACCGGCGCGGGCTGGCCGGGGTGCGGCAGGAACAGTTTGAAGCGCTGGTCCCGGCCGCCGGCGGTGAAGTCCCCGAGGTCGGCGCCGCTGAAGGTGATCCGGGACATGGACGGGCCGAGCGCCCGGGTCCGTACGACGTGCGCGTCGAAGAAGCGGAACGGTACGGCGGTGGAGGGGCGGGTGGTGGTGGCTGCGGTGGTCATGGGAGCGACGTCTTCCCTTCGCTTGCCGTGGTCAGCGTGCCGTGGTCGGCGTGCCGTGGTCAGCGCCGGTGGCCGGTCGGCCGCGTCAGCTGACCTTCTTCGCGTCCTGAATGGCCTTGGTGAGGGACTCGATGAGCGGGGCAGCACCGGCGTAGGAGAAGCGCGGCTCACTGCTCCAGGGCGTGATCTGGTCCGCCTTGACGGCGGGCAGTTTCGACCACGTCGGCTTGGACTTCAGGGCGCCCGGCTGGAGGGTCGCGGTGCGGTTGTCCAGGAACAGCACATCCGCGTCGTACTTGTCGGCGTTCTCCCAGCTCAGGCTCTCGAAGTAGCCGCCCTTGTCGGGCTTCCCAGGCTGTACGAGGTCGACGCCAAGCTCCTTGAAATACATCAGGTCGGCGCTGATCTCCGGGTTGGAGACATAGAACAGATCGGCGCTGGCGGAGCAGGCCATGACCCGGATCTTGTGCGACTTGGCGGTTTTGCGCAGTTCCTCGGACGCCTTCTCGAAGCGCGCCTTGGCGTCGGTGACCTTCTTGGCCTTGAGGTCGGCGCCCAGGGCCTCGGCCAGCGCGGCGTAGCGCTTGATGGGCTCCAGCATGGAGACCCGGCCGGTGGTGATGGCGCAGCTGGGGGCCAGTTCGAGGATCTTCTTCTTGCTGTCGTCCGGGATGTAGAAGAGCGCGCCCGGGTCGAACATGTTGGTGATCAGCAGATCGGGGCTGAGCGAGGCGTACTTCTCGACGTTGAACTGGCCCCAGGTCTGGCCGAGGCTGGTCAGCCGGTCGACGTCGATGTCCCCGGCCTGCGGGTCCGGCTTGCCGTTCTTGAGCTTGGTCGGGCCGAAGACGCCGGTGATCTGCTTGTCGATGCCGAAGTCATGGAGCGCGGCGGCCGAGGCGACGTACGCGACGATGTGCTGGGGAGGGCCATCGTTGGTGATCTTCTTCTTGCGGTCGTCGGTGAACGACCAGGAGCCGCCGCCCTTTTCGCCGCCGGATCCCGAACCGCCCTTGCCGCCGCAGGCGGTGACGAGGGCTCCGAGTCCGGTGGCGCCGCCCGCGGCGAGCAGGCCGCGGCGGGAGAGGGGGAGTTCTCTGGCGTGGCGCGTGGACCGCATGGTGGTGCCTTTTCTCACGACGTACGGGGACCGTGCCCAGGGGGCGTCACCCCGAAGGCGTACTTAGGTTAGCCTAACCAACCTGTTTGTCCAGTGGGCGGGGGCACCCGGTCCCATTATTTGAGAGGCGTAAGCGGTCGTTCAGCGCTGTTTCACAGGGGCGTCACAGGTCCAGCACCAGCTTCGGGCCCCGGCAGCGCGAGACGCAGATCATCATCGTCTCGCCCGACGAGCGCTCCTCGTCGGTGAGTACGGAGTCGCGGTGGTCCACCTCTCCCTCGATGACATCCGTCTCGCACGTACCACACGTGCCCTCTTCGCAGGAGTACAAAACCGGCACCCCCGCCGCCTCCAGCGTACGCAGCACGCTCTGTCCGGGTTCGACGGTGAGGGAGCGTCCGGACCGGTCGAGGATCACTTCAAAACTGCCGGAGTCCGCCTGCTCCGCCCCGCCGTTGGCGCCGATCTCGTCGCTCCCGTCCGCCGGACGGGGCTGGAACCGCTCGGTGCGCAGCGCGCCCGCGGGCCAGGCGCGGCACCGCTCCTCGGCGACCCGCAGCAGCGGTTCCGGGCCGCAGCAGTAGACCAGGGTGCCGGGATCGGGCTCGGCGAGATACGCGGCGAGATCGAGCAGCCCCGCCTCGTCCTGCGGCACCAGCCGCACCTTCCCGCCGTAGGCGTCGGCCAGTTGGTCCGCGAAGGCCATGGAGGCGCGGGTGCGCCCGCCGTACAGCAGCGTCCAGTCGGCACCCGCGGCCTCGGCGGCGGCCGTCATCGGGAGGATCGGCGTGATGCCGATGCCGCCCGCGATGAACAGATAGCGGGCGGCCGGGCGCAGCGCGAAGTGGTTGCGGGGCCCGCGCACCCGTACCCGCGCGCCCTCGGTGAGCGTGTCGTGGACCCGGGCGGAACCGCCGCGTCCGTCGGGTGCGCGGAGCACCGCGATCCGCCAGGATGTACGGTCCGCCGGGTCCCCGCACAGCGAGTACTGGCGGACCAGCCCGTCGTCGAGGACGAGGTCGACATGGGCGCCGGGCTCCCAGCCGGGCAGCTCGTGCCCCGCCGGATGACGGAGTGCGAGCGTCACCACGTCCGGCGTCGCGTCGGCCCTGGCGGCCACCAGCAAGGTGTCGTCGTACTCCTGGTTTTCGGTGACGCTGCTCACGCGGCGGTGCCTTTCTGTAGGGGAGCGGGGCTGTGCCCGTCGGGGTGCGCGAGCATCCACTGCCACAGCTCGACCGGGTCCTCGGCGGTGCGCTCCGCGCCGCAGTGGCAGACGCCGTGCAGCACGTCGGTGCCGGGCAGCCAGTCGATCCGGTAGACCTCGGCGGTGTTCACGGGGCGGACACCGCCGTGGACGGTGTGGCGGTGCGCTGCTCACCGGTGCCCTGCTCACCGGTGCCCTGCTCGCCGGTGCGCTGCTCGCCCTCGGCGGCGAGGCGGGCGAGGATGCGGCGCGCGGCCAGGCCGCCGGTGTCGATGTTGATGCTCAGCTCCTGGTAGCCCTCGCGCTCGGTGTCCAGCGCCTTCTGGAGCAGGTTCAGCGCGTCCACGTCCTGCCGCACCACGGTGCGGTTGAAGTCGTGGAGGAAGGTGGTGACTTCGTCGTCGTCCTGCGCGAAGTCCCGTGAGACGGCCCAGAAGTCGTAGACGGTCCGGTCCGTGGAGGGCGTGATCGCGTACGTGATCTCCACATGGAAGGCGTTCGGATCGGAGCCGTCGGCCTCCGGCAGCACCCCGACCGGGGCGATGCGGCTGTGCAGCAGATACAGACAGGGCGCGTGGTACTCGATGTCCTGCCAGCGGGTGATGCGGCCCTCGATGCCGGTGGAGCGGGCGTAGAAGGGGGGACAGGCGGCGTCGTCCATGTGGCGGCTGACCCGCACGATGCCCGCGCCCTCGTCCACCTCGGTGGTGATGGGGGTCTCGGCGACCTCGGGGGTGCCGATGTAGCCGCCGTGCAGATACGTCTCGTGGGAGAGGTCCATCAGGTTGTCCACGAGCAGCCCGTAGCCCGCGTCGATCGGCTCCATGCCGCCGACCGTCGTCCAGCCCGGATCGGCGAGCCAGGGGGCGCGGGGGATCGTGGCCGGATCGGCGAGCGCCGGATCGCCGATCCACACCCAGACCAGCGAGTCCTGCTCGACGACGGGGTACGAGGCGACCCGGGCGGTGCGCGGGACGCGCTTCTGGCCGGGCACGAACACGCAGGTGCCGGTGGTGTCGTAGGTGAAGCCGTGGTAGCCGCAGACGACCTTGTCGCCGTCGAGACGGCTGGCCGAGAGCGGATAGCGGCGGTGCACACAGCGGTCGGCGAGCGCGACGACGGTGCCGGTCGACTCGTCGCCGTCTTCGGTGCCGTCCAACTCGGTGCGGTAGAAGGCGATGGGCTCGTTGAGGATGGTGCGCGCCAGCAGCTCGCGGCCGATTTCCCGGCCGTAGGCGGCGACGTACCACTGGTTCCGTGCGAATGCGGTCATGCACAGCAGCGTGGTGACGCGGCTCACGCACGGGCAACGGCCCTTCCACTCAGTGGAAGGGCCACCAGGAGCCGCTGGGAGGGGTGGGGGCGATCAGCTGCCGAACTGCCAGAAGACCGACTGGTCCAGCGTCATCAGGACGACCAGCAGGATCACGTCCGCGATGCCGAGTGCGATGCCGAGCAGCGCGCGCCCCCGGCGCTTGGTCTCCCGGGCGATCGCCAGCGTCCCCAGGACGATGGCGCAGGGGCCGAAGACCGCGTTGAAGAGGAGGGTGCCGATCAGACCGAGCACGAAGGAGGCGACGGCCATGCCGTCGGCGTCCTGGCGCGCGCGGACCGGCGAGGTGCGGGTGGGTGCGGTGAGTGCCATGGGTCAGCTCCCCTTGTGTCCGGTGCGTTCACGGATGAAGAAGATGAGCAGCCATGCGCCGATGACGCCGGAAGCGGCGAGGAAGACCGGGAGCGGGGTATGTGCCGCCGCGCCCAGCAGAACCCCCATCAGGGCGAGAGCCGCGACGATGAAGAGCATGTGAGCCTCTCTCATGGTGGGTGGATCCGGGATGCGGATGCTCATTAAGTGAACAATTGGATTCACAACTGTTCACTGACATCTAGGCTACCCCCGCGTACGGCTGGCCAAGGTCGGCGAACACCTGTTTACTGGAATGATATGAGTCACACGTGCGGGATCCGTGAGGCCCGTAAGCGCAAATCGCGCCGCGCGCTGCTCGACGCGGCGCTGGGGCTGCTGGAGGACCAGAGCCTCAGCAGCCTGGGTCTGCGGGAGCTGACCCGGGTGGTGGGCATGGCCCCGGCCGCCTTCTACCGGCACTTCCGGGACATGGCCGACTTGGGCGTCGCCCTGGTCGAGGAGTCCCTGGGCAGTCTTCAGGGCATGATCCGCGCGATCCTCGCCGAGCGGGACGGGGACGAGGAGCGGATCGACGCCGTGATGGAGGCGGTCGCCGAGCATGTGCGCCACCACCGCACCCACATCCGCTTCATCGCGCGCGAACGGCACGGCGGGGTGCGGTCGGTGCGGGAGGCGATCGGTGCCGAGCTGGGCCTGCTGGTCGACGAGGTCGCCGCGGCGTTCGCGCCCCGGCTCACCCCGGCGGGCTGGCCGCCGGAGGACGTACGGATGCTGGCCGAGCTGTACGTCGACCGCATGGTGACGACGGCGACCGCGTTCATGGAGGCCCAGGAGGACGAGCGGGAGCATGAGCGGATCGCCGAAACCGCCCGTAAGCAGCTGCTGCTGATCAGCCTCGGGCGCCGGCACTGGCGCGACGCGTGACCTCGACGCGGTAGGCACCGTCCGCGTCCCGGCCGGTGACGCGGACGCGTACGCGCACGCCGTCCGCCTCCCCCTGGTACGTCTCCCCGGGGCCGAAGGCCGCGTCGCTGAGCCCGGGGTGGACGTTGCGCTCCTGGGTGCAGCCGTGGCCGCCGGGGGAGCTGTCCAGGACGGTGACCGGGCCGCCGCCCGAGTCGACGCGGGTGTCCACCCAGGTCACCAGGACGCCGGGCTTGCACACCGCCTCGTCGTTGCCGCCGCCGGTGCGCGCCTCCAGGGCGTATCCGGTGGAGTCCGACACCGGGACGAAGACCAGCTTGGTGCCCTCCGGCCGGTGCAGCGGGGACAGCGCGTGCACCGTGGTGCCGGGGTGGGCGGCGCAGTGGACCTGGCGGGTGCCGAGCCAGCCGAGCTTCCACTTGTGCCAGGCCAGCAGGTCGTTGCCGGCGCCCCAGTCCTCGGACATCACGTCCCAGTGGCCGACGTTGTCGCCGCCGCCGCGGGTGTAGAGGTCGGGCAGGCCGAAGACGTGGCCGTTCTCGTGCGGAAGGACTCGGAAGCCGGTCTTCCGCAGCGAACCGGAACCGTCGTCCTGACGGCTGTAGACAAAGGAGACATTGGCCAGCGGGACCCCGTCCGCGGTCGGGGCGCGCTGGTTGTCGGCGTACGTCACGGAGAGCACCGCATGCGCGGCGGGCGGCCCGGCGTTGGGCGTGACCAGGACGTTCACCAAGTCGTAGCGGCGGAAGTCCACTTGGTCGTCGGCCGTCTTCGCTATGTCCGCGACCAGCTTGCGGTAGCCGGGCTCGAAGGGGCTGCCGCGCTTTATGCCGTACGAGCGGAACGAGTGCGGCATCCGCAGCCAGTGGTCGATCGGCATCGCGGGCCGGTAGTCGAGCCGCCCGTAGGAACTGCGGGCGAACCACCGCGAGGTCTGTGGGAAGAACTCCTCGAAGCGCTCGCGGGCCGTGCCCTTGCCGCGCACATCCGGGAAGTCGATCATCAGGTTGAGGGCGTTGACCGTCCCCGTACTGCGGCTGTAGCCGCGGTTGGTGGGGATGCCCTCGGACATCTGGAGCCCGGGCCCGGGGGTGAGGGAGCACGGTTCCAGTGACCCGGCCGCCGCCGTGGTCACCGGCGCGGGGGCCCGCTTGGCGGCCGCCGGTTTGCCCGGACGCGGCATTGCCGCCGGGGCGACCACCGCGACCGTGAGCACGGCTGCGGTGGCGAACGCGCTGCCTCGGCGGATCCTGCGTATTCGAGGGCGGAGGGCCTCGCGGGTCTGCTTCATTGCCGCCCACGGTGTGCCGGTGCGCTCCGGGGCGCCCGTGGGGTGCGTCCGGGCGGGCGAAACGGCTGGGCCGGGCGGGCGAAACGTCCGCGATTCAGGTGTGATGCAGGTCACCCACGGACTGTGAAATTCCGGGGAGTGGTTCCCCGTTTAAACCGGTGATCGCACAAACGGGGACTGACTCCCCGGAAATGTTGAACCTCGAATCGTTCGATACCAGGGACGATCGGACACGGAAGGGGGAGCTGTCATGGCCGGAGCCACCGCCGCACGCGCCGCGGATCGCGCACGGCAGGCGCCACCCCGGCTGCGTGCCGACGCCCTGCGTAATCGGGAGCGGATCATCGGTGCCGCACGCGAAGTGCTCGTCGAGTACGGGGCCGAGGTCCCGCTCGATGAAATCGCTCGACGGGCGGGAGTCGGCAATGCCACCATCTACCGGCACTTCGCGGACCGCCGTGAACTGATCCACCACGTGACCCTGTCGGTGATGTCCCGCGTCGCCGAACAAGCCGAATCGGCCCTGGCCGAGGAGCCCGACGCCTTCGTGGCGCTGGGGCGCTTCGTCCACGCGGCAGCGGATGAGCGGATCGGCGCGCTGTGCCCCCTGCTCTCCGACGGCATCGACAAGGAGCACCCTGACCACATCGCCGCCCGCGACCGCCTGGACGCCGGTATCGACGCCCTGATGGGGGCCGCCCGAGCCGCCGGCCGACTCCGCGCCGACATCGACGTCGGCGATCTGATGGTCGCCCTCACTCAGCTCACCCGGCCGCTGCCCGGCAGCGGTTGCGTGAACTTCGACGCCTTCGTGCACCGGCATCTACAGCTGTTCCTGGACGGCCTGTCGGCTCCGGCGCGCTCCGAACTCCCCGGCTCCGCCGTCACCTTGGAGGATCTTCAGCACCGGCCGTGACGTAGCTCGCACCCGGCCGTTCACCGAACACCGCTTATTTCTCGCGCGTCCACCGGTCTTCATCTGTGTGCGGCGCCGCGCGTCGTCGGCTTTCGCTTCTCCTGCGTCTTCTCCTTCCTCTCCTTCTTCTCCTTCGGTCTTCTTCTCCTTCGTCCACTGCTTTCACTGAACGGCTCCGCCCGGTCCGCACCGGGTGTCAAACGTCCCATTTCTCACTCTCCGCACCGCTAGGTAGGCCCACCCATGCCTGAAACGGCCCTGAACAAGGCTCCCTACGCCGATCCCCGGCGCTGGAAAGCGCTGATATTCATCGCCCTCGCCCAGCTGA
This sequence comes from Streptomyces botrytidirepellens, assembly GCF_003721215.1. Lineage (NCBI taxonomy): Bacteria > Bacillati > Actinomycetota > Actinomycetes > Kitasatosporales > Streptomycetaceae > Streptomyces > Streptomyces botrytidirepellens. The sequence goes on along the minus strand of NZ_RIBZ01000044.1, from coordinate 7,680 downwards.
TGGTCGTCCTCGACGCGACCATCGTGAACATCGCCCTGCCCTCGGCCCAGGCCGACCTGAACATCTCCGACGGCAACAAGCAGTGGGTCATCACCGCCTACGCCCTCGCCTTCGGCGGCCTGCTGCTGTTCGGCGGCCGGATCGCGGACCTGTGGGGCCGTAAGCAGACCTTCATCATCGGGCTGGTCGGCTTCGCCGCGGCCTCGGCGCTCGGCGGCGCCGCCGTGGGCAGCGGCATGCTGCTCGGCGCCCGCGCCCTCCAGGGCGTCTTCGGCGCGCTGCTCGCGCCGTCCGCGCTCTCGCTGCTCGCCGTGATGTTCACCGACCCCAAGGAGCGGGCCAAGGCGTTCGGCGTCTTCGGTGCCATCGCGGGCGGTGGCGGTGCCGTGGGCCTGATCCTCGGCGGCGTGCTCACCGAATACCTGGACTGGCGCTGGACGTTCTTCGTCAACATCCCGTTCGCCATCGTCGCCGCGGTCGGCGCGGTCGCCGTGATCCGCGAGCCCACCGAGAGCCGTAACCCCTCCAAGCTGGATGTCCCCGGTGTGCTGCTGGCCACCTCGGGCCTGGTCGCGCTGGTCTACGCCTTCACTCGCGCCGAGTCCGACGGCTGGACCGCGGGCCCGACCGTCGCGCTGTACGTCGCGGCCGCCGTGCTGCTGATCGCCTTCGTGATCGTCGAGTCCCGGGTGAAGGCGCCGCTGCTGCCGCTGCGCGTCGTCACCGACCGCAACCGCGGCGGGGTCTACGCCTCGCTGGGTCTCGCCGTCATCGGCATGTTCGGTCTGTTCCTGTTCCTCACCTACTACATGCAGATCGTGAAGGGGTACAGCCCGGTCGAAACCGGTCTGGCCTTCCTGCCGATGGTCGCGGGCATGATCACCGGCTCCACGCAGATCGGCGCCCGGCTGATGACCAGGGTCCCGCCGCGGCTGCTGATGGGCCCGGGCTTCCTGGTCGCCGCGGCCGGCATGCTGCTGCTGACCCAGATCGACCTCGACACCTCGTACCCGGCGCTGATCCTGCCCGCGATCGTGCTGCTCGGCCTCGGCATGGGGACGGCGTTCATGCCCGCGATGAGCCTGGCCACCCACGGCGTCGAGCCGCGTGACGCGGGTGTCGCCTCCGCGATGGTCAACACCTCGCAGCAGGTGGGCGGCGCGATCGGCACCGCTCTGCTCAACACCATCGCCGCCAGCGCCACCACGGCGTACGCCAAGGGCCATGTCGCCACGGCCTCTTCGCCCAAGCTGCTCCAGCTCCAGTCGATGGTGCACGGTTACACCGCGGCCATCGCCTGGGCGGTCGGCATCCTGCTGCTGTCCGCGGCGATCGCCACCACGCTGATCAGCGCCGGTCGGCAGGACGGCGGCGGCGCGGTCGCCGGTTCGGGCGACGGGGCGGTGGAGGACGCCGTTCCGGCCATGGCGCACTGACGCCGCGTACACACGGCGCAGGCCCCGCTCCCCGGCGTTCGCCCGGTGGAGCGGGGCCTGCGTGCGCCTCGGCTTGATGCGTCGCGGTCGTACGTCGCGGCTTCGTACGTCGCGGCTGTCGCGGCTTCGTGCGTCTCGATTCAGCTGTCTCGGCTCAGCGCAGCCAGGGGAGATCGGCGCCCTCGGGCTGGAGCCCGTCGGCGATGATCCGGCAGACGTCGCCGAACTGGGCGATCTGCTCCGGGGACAGCCGGTCGAAGATCGCCGAGCGGACGGCGTCGACATGGCCGGGCGCGGTCTGCTTGAGGACGCCGAACCCCTTCTCGGTGAGGACCGCGTTCTGCCCGCGCTTGTCGTCGGCGCAGTCCTCGCGCCGCACCCAGCCGTCCTTCTCCATGCGGGTGATGGCGTGGGAGAGCCGGGACCGGGTGATCTTGGCGGCCTCGGCCAGTTCGGTCATCCGCATCCGGTGGCGGGGCGCCCAGGAGAGCTTCACCAGCAGGCCGTAGTAGACGTGCGGCATGCCCGCGTCGCGCTGAAGCTGACGGTCGAGATGGTCTTCCAGCAACATGCTGGCCTGGATGTACGCCAGCCAGGTGCGCTGCTCGTCATCGTCCAGCCAGCGGGGCTCGTCGGCGGCCGTGTCCGAGCCTGCGTCCGCGGCTGTTTCTGCGTCTGCGTCTGCGGGGGAGTTCATGGCGTCCACATCGTTCATTGTAAGTCTACTTCTTGAACTTTAAACAAGTGTGCGATACCGTCATCTGAGCCACTGCTTGATACTTCAAGCTTTCTCGTGTTCGTCTGGTCGAGGAGCCGCCGCCGTGTCGCGCATGCCCGCCCTCTATCTCAGCCATGGTGCTCCGCCGCTCGCCGATGACCCGGTCTGGCCCGGACAGCTCGCCGCCTGGTCGGCCGACCTGCCCCGGCCCACCGCCATTCTCATGATCTCCGCGCACTGGGAGGAAGCCCCGCTCGCCATCGGGGCCACCGCAACGGTTCCGCTGGTCTACGACTTCTGGGGCTTCCCCGAGCACTACTACGAGGTCCGCTACGCCGCGCCCGGCGCCCCCGAACTGGCCGAGCGCATCCGCAAGACGCTGCGCACCGCGGGCACGCCCGTCCAGGACATCCCCGACCGCGGGCTCGACCACGGCGCCTACGTACCGCTCGTCGAGATGTACCCGGACGCCGACGTTCCCGTCCTCCAGGTCTCGATGCCGACCCTGGACCCGCGGAAGCTGATGGACATCGGCCGCAAGCTCGCCCCGCTGCGCGACGAGGGAGTGCTGATCGTCGGCAGCGGCTTCTTCACCCACAACCTGGCCGCGCTGCGTCACACCGGCCCGACGCCGCCCGGCTGGTCGACCGAGTTCGACGACTGGGGGCAGCGCGCACTCGCCGGGCAGGACATCGACGCGCTGATCGACTTCGAGCACGCCTCACCGAGCGGCTCCCTCGCCCACCCGCGCACCGAGCACTTCGCCCCGCTGTTCGTCACGATGGGCGCGGCGGAGTCGGAACTGGGCAGTCAGCGCAGCGTGATCGACGGCTTCTGGATGGGGCTGGCGAAGCGGTCGGTGCAGTTCGGCTGAGGCGGTTCCGGGGGCGGGCTCAGTCCGACCGTGCGTGGATGATGTAGAACGACACCGCCCCCATCGACAGCGCCACCCCCAGGCCGACGCCGGTCGCCCGCCCCACGGCCGCCCCGCTCAGGCAGTACAGGAAGCCGATCACGCAGCCGAGCAGACTTCCGTACAGCCCCGCCCGGACCTCCGGAAGCAGCCGTCCCTGGACCCGGCCGAGCAGATAGCAGACCGCGCCGATGACGACCGCCGCCACCACGCCGAGGAGTGCGGCGAAGGGCAGCGTCGACCCCTGGTTGTGGCCGATGAACATCGCGTAGCCGCCGGTGAGGACGCCCAGCACGACGGGTACCACCCAGGAAGCGGCGGGGTGGAGCGGCACGGCGGGGAGACGCGGCCGGTGGCGCCTGCGCGCCGGGGCCGAAACGGAACCGTTCATGGCGGGACCTCCTCCCCTCCAGCGCACACCCGCGCCCGGCCTCCGGCAAGCCCGGTACGGGCAACCAGAAGGCCATGGGATCCGTCTTGTGGAGAGGGAGGCGAGGTGGAAAGCGGGGGGAAGGTGGTCGTTCCGGTACGACGGACGCCCCTGACCTGCACTTTCCCGGCGCTGCTGCGCTGCGCTGAACCCCCTGTGGCGGCACAGGGTACTGCATGATCGTAAAAAGGTGGGCGCGGCTTGGGAATTCTGTCCGGATTCCAGTCGTTGTTTCCATCGGACGGGGCACCCGCCCAGGGAAGGTCCGTTCATAGTCCGCGCCCGATCCATCTGTAAGGGAGCACGCATGGCAACCCGTGCCGTCGCCCGCAATCAGGCCACCACCGGTGGCGCTGATGGGGCCAACAGTGTTCGCGCCACAGGCGGGGAGATCGCCGATCGCGACCTGGTCGGCATGTATCTCGACGAGATCGCTCGCACCCCGTTGCTGGACGCGGCCAAGGAGGTGGAGCTGTCCCAGGCTGTCGAGGCGGGTGTATATGCCCAGCAGATCCTGGACGGGGAGGTTGAGGACACCGGAGCCGCGGGTGCGAGCCGAGAGGAGCTCGAGGCCATAGCGGCCGAGGGGGCCCGCGCCAAGGATGTCTTCATCCGCTCCAACCTGCGCCTGGTCGTGGCCGTGGCGCGCCGTTATCCGCGCAGTGGCCTGCCCCTGCTCGACCTGATCCAGGAGGGCAACGCGGGCCTGGTGCGCGCCGTGGAGAAGTTCGACTACACCAAGGGCTTCAAGTTTTCGACGTATGCCACGTGGTGGATCCGTCAGGCCATCACGCGCTCGATCGCGGACCAGTCCCGGACGATCCGGCTGCCCGTCCACCTGGTCGAGGAGCTGGGCCGGATCCGCCGGGTGCAGCGGGAGTTCAACCGTGAGCACGGCCGCGAGCCGGAGCACATGGAGATCGCCGAGGAGCTGGGTTCGACCCCGGAGCGGGTCTCGGACGTGCTCGACTGGGCGCGCGACCCGGTGAGCCTCAACATGTCGGTGGACGACGAGGGCGAGACCCAGTTCGGCGACCTGCTGGAGGACACCTCGGCCGTCTCGCCCGAGCAGTCGGTGATGACGCTGCTGCGCAGCGAGGAGCTGGAGGACCTCATCGGCCGCCTGGACGACCGGACCGCCTCCATCATCAAGGCGCGGTACGGCATCGATGACGGGCGGGAGCGCACGCTCACCGAGGTCGGCAAGCAGCATGGGCTCACGCGTGAGCGCATCCGTCAGATCGAGAAGCACGCGCTGCTGGAACTGAAGAAGATGGCCCGCCAGACCGGCTTCGACGCCGCGGCCTGAGCCGCAGCGTCCGCATGGACCGATCGCACGCCACAGACCCCATAGACCGAGCCCCGGCGCACTCCCCCGAGCGCCGGGGCTCTTCCTTTCCGGGTTGCCCGGTGGGGCGGCTCCTGGTGGGGCGCTTTCCGGCGGGGCGGCTCCCGGTGGGGCGTTTTCCGGTGGCGCGTTTTCCGCTCAGGCGGCGAAGCCGCCGTCGACGGCGATCGACGCCCCGCTGATGTAGCGCCCGCTCTCGCCCGCGAGATGGGCGACGGTCGCGGCCACCTCCGACGGCAGTCCGTAGCGGCCGAGCGCGGTGAAGCCGCGCTGCATGGCGGCGCTCTCGCCATCGGCGGGGTTCATGTCGGTGTCGATCGGGCCGGGGTGGATCAGGTTGACGGTGATCCCGCGCGGGCCCAGCTCACGGGCGAGCGCCTTGGTCAGGCCGGTCAGCGCGGTCTTGCTGGTTGCGTAGAGGCTGCCGCCGGGGAAGGCGATGCGCTCGGCCATGCAGCTGCCGATGTTGATGATCCGCCCGCCGTCGGACAGCCGCTCGACCGCAGCCTGGGCGGTCAAGAACGGCGCCCGGACGTTGATGTCGAGGGCGCGGTCGATGTCCTCCAGCGACAGCTCGGTGACCGGGCCGAGGACCCCCACGCCCGCGTTGTTGACCAGGATGTCCAGGCGCCCGAACTCGGCGGCGGCCCCGGCCACGGCCGCCCGCGGCGCCTCCGGGTCCGCGCTGTCGGCCCGTACCGCCAGGGCCCGGCGGCCCAGCGCCTTGATCCGTTCGACGATGTCGGCCGCCCGGTCGGCCCGGTCGCGGTAGGTCAGGGCGACATCGGCACCGTCCTCGGCGAGCCGGATGGCGATGGCCTCGCCGATGCCACGGCTGCCGCCGGTGATCAGGGCCGCCTTGCCGTCGAGTGTCATGTCCGCTCCCGGATGCGAAGAATGCGATGAAGAGCCTTGAAGGTACTGCTCTGTCGCATGAGTGGGGGCGAACCGGACCCGAACTTTCGAAGCTGACCCAAGTCTGCCCGGTCGAGTTGGTTTCGTGCCCGAGTCTGTTTACTTTCCGGAAGCGGCGACGTAATCTGGCCGCGAAATCACAGGTTCGGGCATGGAAGGGACGTAAACCCACATGTACGCACCGGAGCGTCAGCAGGAGATCCTCCGGCTCGCCCGCGACAGCGGACGGGTGGATGTCCTGTCCCTCGCCGAGGAGTTCCAGGTCACCGCCGAGACCGTACGGCGTGATCTGCGGGCCCTCGACCGGGCCGGTCTGGTGCGCCGCGTGCACGGGGGAGCGATCCCGGCCGGGCGCCTCGACTTCGAGCCCGACCTCGCCGAGCGCGAGAGCACCGCCGCCGACGAGAAGGACCGCATCGCGCGCGCCGCCCTCGCCGAACTCCCCGCCGACGGCAGCGTGATCATCGACGCGGGGTCGACGGCGGCCCGGTTCGCCGCCGCCATCCCCCTGGAAGCCGGGCTCACCGTGGTCACCCACGCGCTGCCGATCGCCGCCCGCCTCGCCGACCACCCCGGCATCGCCCTGCACCTGGTCGGCGGCCGGGTCCGCCACCGCACCCGGGCCGCCGTCGACGCCTGGGCGCTGCGCGGCTACGGCGAGGTCAAGGCCGACGTCGTCTTCCTCGCCACCAACGGCTTCTCACCGGACAGCGGGCTGACCACCCCCGACCTCGCGGAGGCCGCCGTCAAGCAAGCCATGATCAGCGCCGCCCGCCGGGTCGTGCTGCTCGCCGACTCCGGCAAGTTCGGCCAGGAGCACTTCGCCCGCTTCGGCGGCCTCGACGACGTCGACCTGCTCATCACGGACACCGGGCTCAGCCCACAGGACGCCCTCGCCATCGAAAAGCAGGGCACGGAAGTAGCACGCGCATGATCCTCACCGTCACCCCCAATCCCAGCCTGGACCGTACGTACGAGATCCCGGCGCTGGAGCGCGGCGCCGTGCTGCGGGCCACCACCGACCGGGTCGACCCCGGCGGCAAGGGCGTCAACGTCTCGCGCGCCGTGGCCGCCGCCGGGCACCGCACCGTGGCGGCGCTGCCGCTCGGCGGACCCGAGGGCGCGCTGCTGGCGCGGCTGCTCGAAGAGCTGGGCATCGAGGCGGCGGGCGTGCCGGTGCGCGGCTCGACCCGGGTCAACATCTCCGTCGCCGAGCCGGACGGCACCCTCACCAAGCTCAACGCGAGCGGACCCGAGCTGGACGACGCCGAGGCCGAGGCCCTGCTGGAGGCGGTGCGGAGCCGGGTCGCCGACGCCGACTGGATCGCCTGCTGCGGCAGCCTCCCGCGCGGGCTCGCCCCCGAGTGGTACGCCGAGCTGGTCGCCCGGGCCCACCGCGCGGGGGCCAGGATCGCCCTGGACACCTCCGGCCCTTCCCTGACCGCGGCCCTGCGCGAGCGCCCCGATGTGGTGAAGCCCAACGCCGAGGAACTCGCCCAGGCCGTCGGCCGCCCGATCGCCACCGTCGGCGAGGCGGTCAAGGCCGCCGAGGAGCTGCGCGAGCTGGGTGCCCGCGCCGTCCTGGCCAGCCTCGGCGCCGACGGTCAGCTGCTGGTCGACGGGACCGGTACGTACTTTGGCACGGCCAAGGTCACGGCCGTCCGCAGTAACGTCGGTGCGGGCGATGCCTCGCTCGCCGGATTCCTCGCCGCGGGCGGCACCGGAGCCGCCGCGCTCGCGTCGGCCGTGGCCCATGGCGCGGCCGCCGTACAACTGCCGGGCAGCGTGATGCCGACCCCGGCCGACCTGGACCCGTCCGCCGTCACCACGACCTCGGACGTACCGCTGGATCGCGTGCTCAAGGAGCCCGCGTGACCGGCCCGACCCACTCCCACCCCCCAGTCCCCACCCCCTCCGCCC